>NZ_JBNKPP010000191.1:0-8460 GCF_050295395.1 Agarivorans sp. | reverse complement strand
AGCAAGCGGTCAAAGTACTTAAAGCGGTTGAAGCGCGTAACCCTGAAGTAAAATTTGAATTGAATGAAGCGCTATTTGGTGCGGTTGCTTACTTCGAAACGGGTAAATCTTTTCCAGCTGAAACCATGGCTATTTGTGATGAGGCGGATGCTATTCTAAAAGGCACTATCGGCCTAAATCACGAAGACTCTAAAAAGATCCCTGTTGATGAGCAGCCAGAGCGTGGCGCCTTGTTGCCGTTACGTCGTCGTTACAATACTTACGCTAACTTCCGCCCTGTATATTTACCACAAGAACTCGCTCACTTTTCACCACTTAAGCCTGAAGTCATTGGCGATGGCATCGATTTGATGATCATTCGCGAATTAGTGGGTGGCTTGTACTTCGGTGAGAAAGAAGTGGGTAAAGACGATAACGGTAAGCGCTATGTTCGTGAAGTTTTAGAATATGACGAAGACCAAATTCGCGCGATCCTAAAAGTAGGTTTTGAAACCGCCCAGCGTCGTAAGAAAGTATTGCACAACATTCACAAGAGCAACGTATTGAAGTCGAGCGTGCTTTGGAATGAAATTCTTGAAGAAGTAGCGGTTGACTACCCAGACGTAGAAGTGAAACACATTTTAGTTGATGCGGCAGCGACTTACCTATGTTTGAACCCAGGCCAATTCGACGTAATGGTGATGGAAAACATGTTTGGTGACATTTTAAGTGACCAAGGCGGCGGTATTTTGGGTTCGCTAGGCCTAATGCCTTCTGCCTGTGTTGGCCCAGAAAAATCTTACTACGAGCCTTCTCATGGCAGTGCGCCAGATATCGCCGGTAAGAACATTGCTAACCCATACTCAATGATTGGTTCAGTTGCCTTGATGCTAGAGATGAGCTTTGGCATGGAGCAAGAAGCGAAGAACCTATGGCACGCGATGAAGTCGGTATTTGCTAATGGCTACGGCACTCCAGATTTAGCCAAAGGTGAAGATGCCAAGCTTATCGATACCGATGCCTTCGGTGACATGGTGGTGGAAGAGCTTAATAAAACACCTCGCGGCTAAAATTTTTAGCACTAAAAAGCCAGCCTGCGGGCTGGTTTTTTGTTTCAGTTAGTGGGAACAATTCAATGAAGAAATCAACCAAACTGGTTACGGCCGGACGTGATAAAAAGTGGACACAAGGCTTGGTTAATCCACCGGTAAGCCGCGCTTCTACCGTGGTGTTCGACAGTGTCAAAGAAATGAAGCAAGCTACCGCGCAACGTCACGACAAAACCTTATTTTACGGACGCAGAGGCACCCAAACTCATTTTGCTTTTCAAGAAGCGATGGTTGAGATAGAAGGTGGCGAAGGCTGTGCTTTATATCCTTGTGGTACAGCGGCAATTAGCGGCGCCTTATTGTCTTTTCTCAAGCAGGGCGATCATCTATTGATGGTTGATACCGCCTATGAACCTACCCGCGATCTTTGTGATAAGTTGCTTAAAGGCTATGGCATCGAAACCACATATTACGACCCGATGATCGGCTCGGGTATCAGTGAGCTAATTCAAGGCAATACTAAGGTTATCTTTTTAGAGTCTCCCGGCTCTTTAACCATGGAAGTACAAGATAGCCCGGCGATTGTGGCGGCCGCTCGAGCGGCGGACCAAGATATTGTGGTCATGCTCGACAATACTTGGGCCTCTCCGCTTAACTTTAGCCCCTTTGATTTTGATATCGACATCTCTATTCAGGCGGCGACTAAGTACATAGTGGGCCACTCTGATGTGATGTTAGGTACCGCGGTGGCGAATAAGCGCTGCTGGGATCAACTACGTGAGAATTCTTACCTATTAGGTCAGTGTACTTCACCCGACGATATTTATCTGGCGATGCGTGGTTTGCGTACCCTAGGGGTGCGCTTAGCACAGCACCAAAAGAACGCCTTACAAGTGGCTCAATGGCTGGCTGAGCGCGATGAGGTTGACCATGTGCGTCATCCTGCCTTGGCAAGCTGTCCTGGACATGAGTTTTTCCAACGCGACTTTCAGGGCTCTAGCGGGCTGTTCTCTTTTGTGATGAAGGGGGGCAACCAACAAGCTCTAACAGCTTTACTCGATGGCATGCAGCACTTCAAGATGGGTTTTTCTTGGGGCGGATTTGAGAGCTTGATTATGGGCGTGAACGGAGTGGATAAGCTTCGCACTGCGACTCAGTGGCAAGCCGAAGGTACTTTGATTCGCGTTCATATTGGTTTGGAAGACCCAGCCGACTTAATCGAAGACTTAGCTGCGGGCATCGCTCGCTTTAGCCAACAGCTATAGTCTTTTGGCACAGTGATGGCCTTGCTGCTTAGCTACTCATTGTAGGCAAGTGGGCAAGGCTTTATTGTTTTCGGCCTTCGCCTGTTTAGTCTTTTTTCAGAGGCAGCCTGACACAAAACTCTACGCCGCTATTATCGGTAAAGTTTCTGGCGCTGATTTTCCCGCCATGAAACTCGGTGATTAGCCGAGCGATATATAAACCCAAGCCTAAGTGGGGTTTTTGTTGAGCTTGTTGGCTTCTAATTGACACCATCGACTCAAATATTTGTTCTACCATATTGTCTGGCAGGGTGGGGCCGTGGTTACTAATCAGTAATACCGCATCTTTATTATCTTGTTGAAAGCTTACCTTTATCGCTTTATCGGGCAGGCTAAATTCCATGGCGTTGGCCACTAATTTGTCCATTAATTGGGCAATATACTCCGGTACGCCGACAATCTTTAGTGTATTTGGGCTGATCTCGCAATCAAAGGCTTGCTCGGGATAGGTATATTGATAACCCTGCATGCAGCCGCTAATCACTTTGTTGAGCGGAAATTCGCTGGTTTCTGCGTGGGACAGGCTTTGCTCTAAGCGCGTGGCTTCACTCATATTGTTAAGGATGAGGTTTAAACGTTGCACGCCTTCTTGGGCGCGGTCAACGTACTTCTGGGTATCGTTATCCAAGCTTTGCAAGCTAAGGTGTTCTAAAGAAGAACGCACCACCGCCACCGGAGTACGCAGTTCATGAGATAGTCGTGATGACATGTTCTCTAGATAGTGGGTGTATTGGCTTAAGCGGCTCACAATATTGGCAAAACTACGCGATAAATCGCCAATTTCATCCTTATGTTTGGCGCCTTTAAAGGTGGCGGTAACTCGGCCTTGGCTATCAATGGCGCGTTCGGCTTGATCCCTAAGCTTGCGAATGCGGCTAGAAATACTGGAGGCAAACAAAAACAAGCTGAGGGTACCCGCAACCATCACGATCAGGATGATATTGAATAGCCGCTCTAAGGCGCGGTTACGCAGGGTTCTTATGCCGTTGGTGGTCTCTTCGGCAATGACTACCCCCATCACTTGATTGTCTATCCAAATTGGGCTGGCCGCTGCCAGTACCACGGCGCGTCCATCGGGAGTTAAACGCCAAGTGGAACCCAGTTTGCCGCTTAAGGCTTGCTGAATATGACTGCCTTTTAATTCAGTAGAGTCATGCAGTGAGTCAACAAAGTCTTGCGGCGGCTTGGTGAGAATTTTGTAATACAGCGGATGTAAGTAGCGTTGACTGAATTGGTTCCACCACGAGTCACTATCGTTACGGCTAAGGTCGCGCGCCCATATGCTTTGGCTATTGCGAATATCGCCAGATTTGGCCAGTACTCGACCATGTTTATCAACCACCCAAATGCGCGAACTGTTATGGCGCATGCCTTTAATGATGTTTTCAATTTCTGGGGAGGGGACCAATACCGTGCCGAGTTTATCCACACTATCAATGGCAGAGGTGCCCACGATAGAGCTTAAATGACGCTTGGGTCTGCGATTAACGTCATAAATAGAAAAGCCCAGCTTACTGCCCACCATAGTCAGTGGGATCCGCAGTTCAATGTTATAGCCCTTGTTTGTTTTGAGCCACTGGCCCTGTATTTTAAGTTCGGGGGTCACCGGTGTGTTTTGACTCGGATCCAGCGGTAGTTCAAAAGCGTTGATCCAGCCATCTTGCTTGGTGGCGACGATGTAGCGGCGAAACTGGCCATCGGGGGCAAGCGTGGCGATGGCTAAGTGGTCGTTATTATCTACGCTCAAGGTATTTTGGCCGCGATAAACCACATCTTGGTCTGTTACCTCAAAGTAGGCATAAAGGTAAGTGCCAAATTTGCCCACCATATGGGTGAACTCACTTTGTAAAGGCGTGTTAGGATCCGCTTGATAAATCACGTGGTCGGCAGCATAACGTAGCATGCGGTGTTGGTAGCTCTGCCAGTCATTAAGCTTACCATCGAGCAGAATCGGCCCAGATAAGGGATACGCATATAAATCGCGGCCTTTTTTCACCTGACTTAAGAAACTGGCTTGGCTATTAAATAGCTTAGGCCGCTCATGCAAGGCCGTGGCCAGCGCTTGGGTAGTGCCTTCTAAGGTTTTTTCTTGGCCTAGGCGTAAGTATTTTTCCATTTCCCAAACGTAGTGATAGCCCAGCCAAGGCAAGCAAAGTAGAAATAGCGAAAGGATGCAGACCTTAGCGCGTAGCCCAATAGGTAAAACGGGTAACATTAGGCGAGACTATCCCAGCGGTAACCCATGCCATACACCGTATCAATGCATTCGAAGTGTGGATCTACGGCAAGAAACTTTTTGCGGATCCTTTTTACATGGGAGGTGATGGTACTGTCATCAACGAAAATCTTGGCTTCGCTCATTAAGTCTTGGCGGCTGCGCACGTGACCAGGGCGTTTGGCAAGCGCATGGACCATCCAAAATTCGGTGACGGTGAGCTCGATGGCTTGTTGGTTCCATGTCACTTGCATGCGGTTTCCATCAATGGCTAAGGGCCCACGCGCCAGCAAGTTATTCTCTTCTATCGCGGCTCCGAGCAATTCTGAACGACGAAATAGCGCGGCGATCCTAGCCACTAAGTGAGGAAAGCTAATATCTTTAGTTAGGTAGTCATCGGCGCCTAAGCGTAAGCCGCAAACGGTATCAAAGTCGCTGTCTCGGGCGGTAAGAAAGATGATTGGCAGACTGCTAGACATGGCCCTTAGCGATTGGCATAAGGAAAAGCCGCCATCTATTTCATCTTCTAAACCAATATCAATAATGGCTAAATCGGGCAGGCGAGTAGTAAAGGCGGCTAGGGCATGGGGACGGTTAGCGTAAGCCTGAACACTATAACCCTGCTGTTCTAATACTTCTTTGTAGTTTTCCCGAATGGCGACTTCATCTTCGACAATAGCGATCCGTTTCATTGGTAGATTCATTCTCTAAGCTGCTGACCTGCCTAGACTATACATGATTTTTGAAGGCCTTTGGTGGCTTCGCGCAAATTGCCATTTTGTTGCCACAATTGATAAGCGAATTGCCATGTTTACTCCCCCTCCTCGCCATTTCAACTTGGTTTAATAGCCCTAACAAACGCTTTTAAGCAAACCAATTAATTTAATAGCAACAAGGACACTCTCATGAAAAAGCAATTATTGGCCATTACGGTAATCACTACTTTAGGTTTTGCAGGGCAAAGCATGGCTGTCGATGCCGTCTCACCAGCGCGAGACGGAACCAAACCGATGATCGGTTTTGGTTCTGGCGCAGCAGTAGGGGCACTAATTGGCGGGCCTGTAGGGGCGTTTATTGGCGGCTTTACCGGCGTATGGATTGGTAAGTCGGTGGCCGATGAGGAGGCCCTAGCTAGCCAGCAAGCCGAACTCCAACAGCAGCAACAGCAATTGCAAGTATTGGCTAAACGTAGTGCCAACTACGAGTCTTTAAGTGAGCAGCACTCTCGGCTAAATGCTCAGTTAAATCAGCTTAAAGCCGCGCAACAGCAGAAGTTAGATGAGCTGGCGATAGGCCTGAATGTGCAGTTTAAAACTGGCTCATCACTGATTGAACCACACTTTAAACAGCAACTTGATGACGTGGTTTATGCCATGAGCTTAGCGCCAGACTTGAAGCTCGACCTTGCGGGTTATGCCGATAGACAAGGTGATGCTAGTTATAACCAAGCCTTGTCGGAACAGCGTTTAGCCGAGGTGCGCCGTTATCTGATTGATAATGGTATTGATGCGTCACGGCTGCATTCGCGCGCCTTCGGTGATACCGCACCGCTGAACGCTGAAGCGAGTTTAGAGAATAACTTTTTTGACCGTCGAGTCACCTTAAAGTTGAGCTCTGAGCGTGGCATGTTGGCCGCACAATAAGCCTGCCAGCTAAGGGAGATAGCGCAATGAATATTCGGCTTTTAAGCGTAGGTGTGGGTTTATGTCGTGGCTTCTGCCTGGCAGGAGTTGCAAGTTTATTTTGGGCCACATCGAGTGGCTCTAGCCAAGCTGCTCAGTTAGAGCCGCCTTTACCCGAAGCAACGCAAATGGCCGGGCTACGTTACCTAGATGCCAATGGTCAGCCTCGATACAACTTACCCTTGCACAGTGAGGTAAAAATGCAGGTGGCGGGCTTAACTAACCGTGTGATGGTAAACCAAACTTTTGTTAACAATAGTGAAGATTGGATTGATGGTAGCTATATGTTCCCTCTACCGAATAATGCAGCAGTAGATAGTATGCAACTACTGATTGGTGAGCGCAAAATTGAAGGGCAAATTTTGCAAAAAAAACTAGCCAAAAAACGCTTTGATGAAGCCAAACAGCAAGGCAAGCGAGCCAGTTTAGTAGAGCAGTTACGGCCTAATATTTTTACCACTGCTGTCGCCAATTTGGCGCCGGGTGAGCACTTAAGTGTGACGATTAGTTACCAACAGCAAGTAGAGTATCAAGATGGGGTATTTAGTTTTCGCCTTCCCATGTTGGTTAACCCACGTTATACGCCGCCGCAAATATTTGCCGATAGCCATGCTCGGCTAAGTCATGGTGAAGCTGCGTTTAACTGGTCTTTTGCCTCGCTGTTGCAGCAACAACCTGAGTTTAACGCTAGCTCTGGCTGGCTCAAGCAGCAGCTTCAGTTGCTGCAACATAGTGCAGAGCTGTATGCGCGGGGGACAGATAACCGTGGCTTAAGCTTGGATCTCAATATCAATTTAAACCCTGGCTTTGAATTGGCGCGTTTAGACAGTCTGTATCATAAAATGACAAGCCTGACGCGCAGTGATGGCAGTATCGATATTCAAGTAGAGAATACCCTGCCCAATAAGGATTTTGTATTAAGTTGGCAGCCTATTGTAGGCGCGCGCCCTGAAGCGGCGCTGTATACTCAGCGCGGGCTTAGCCATTCTCAAGCCGAATCTGGGGCGCAGCATGATTATGCGCTACTGATGTTGATGCCGCCACAAGGGCAAGCGGCTGAGGCGCTGGAGTTGGCTCGCGAGTTGATTTTGGTGATAGATACTTCCGGCTCGATGTCTGGACAATCGATAAGCCAAGCACGCGAAGCTTTGCATGAGGCCTTGAGCGGTTTAAGCGCTAAAGACCGCTTCAATATTATTGAGTTTAATTCCTATGTTCGAGCTATGGCAACTCAACCCTTGGCGGTAAACGCCAGTAATTTGCGCCGCGCTAGAGCCTTTGTAAATAGTCTGCATGCTGATGGTGGTACCCAAATGTATCCAGCCATTGAAGCTGCCTTGGCCAGAACAGAGCAAGCTGAATCTTCGCCAGAAGCTCTGCGTCAGGTGATTTTTATTACCGATGGCGCAGTGAGTAATGAGCAGGCTTTATTTGATTTGATCCGCAACAATTTAGCCGACAGTCGCTTTTTTACCATCGGCATTGGCTCGGCCCCTAATTCACACTTTATGCAGCGAGCCGCTGAGTTGGGTAAGGGCACCTTTAGTTATATTGGTAAGCAATCCGAGGTGAAACAGCAAGTCACTGAGCTATTTAATAAAATTTCCCACCCGGTAGTGAGAGACATTAAGCTTCAATTTGCCGACGGTACGGTACCGGAGTATTGGCCAGTGAACATTCCCGATCTTTACTTAGGCCAGCCAGTAATGGTGAGTATGAAAATACCCAGTGGTTCGCAGCAGCAGGTCGTTGTGAGTGGTGAAATACAAGGCCAGTATTGGCAGCGTAGCTTAAACTTGCGCTCATCACAGCGCTCGGCAGGTTTAGACCTATTGTGGGCAAGGCAATATATTGCGGCTTTGGAGTTACATAAGAGCGCGGCGAATGAACGTCGCGTAGAGCAGCAAGTATTGGCATTGGCACTTAAGTATCACTTAGTGAGTTCACAAACTAGCTTAGTCGCAGTGGATGTCACTCCCCATAAACCGCAAGGTCTTGAGAGCTTACAGCACCGTGTTAGTAGCGGTATGCCAGACGGTTGGCTAAGGCCTGCGATGTTGCCGCAAACCGCCACTTCAAGCCGTCTAAGCTTGGCGTTAGGCGCTCTGCTAACCTTACTCAGCCTACTGGTTTATTACCTAACACGATATACCGCTCTAGTGCAGCGTTTTGCTGCTTAAACATAGGCATAGCGCCGCTTCATGGCACTTTGTTTAACCTAGAACCTATTC
>NZ_JBNKPP010000190.1:0-15689 GCF_050295395.1 Agarivorans sp. | reverse complement strand
ACGTTTTGCGCTTAACCAAATTGGTGTGAGTAAGAAGCAAGCGAAATCATTAGATAAAGCCTACCGCGCTTATAAAGCGACTTGGTAAGCACTAACAAAAGTAAAAAAGCCAACTCTTAGAGTTGGCTTTTTTATTAATTCTGAAAATCTATACTAACAGCATGCTGCCACAGGCCGCGATTAAAAAGCCGAGTGCTAGTAAGAACTGTACTTGTAGTTTAATACCCATCTGCTTCCCTATCCGTATTTGATGTTGGCTCATCTTGCCCGAAGCGCCTAAGTCATTACTATGAATTGGCTCACATAACTTTTTTTAAGCAAGTTTTTAATGATAAAAGTTCTTGATAGTTCGCATTTATTTAGTGTTTCATGGTCAGTAAAAGAGCATGGTTGAACAAATAAATGTGAGCTTCATGGCATCCACCTGTTTCTCAGAAGAAGCGGGCTAGTTACTAAAAGATAATGATATTTTTATAACTAATGGTTTGATTCAATATTTTTTAATGCTTTACTAGTTATTGATAACTTATTTAGGGCTTAGTCGCTGTAGCTTAAGGAGGAGGTACAATGTCTATTAGTAGTCTGTTGAATCAACAGTCTGGCCAATTAATTATCAGTGTGACAGGGCGTTTTGACTATTCGTTGCATCGTGATTTCAGGGCTTGTTATGAGCACGTTGCTATTGAAGGTTTGCAGTTAGTATTAGACCTCAGTCGAGCCGAGTATATGGATAGCTCCGCCTTAGGTATGATGCTGTTATTAAAAGAGCATGCTGAAAAATGCCAAGCACTTGCCCTGACGGTGAGTAAGCCCTCACCAGCGGTGTTAAAAATACTGGAGATAGCTAATTTTGATAAATTGCTAAAAATCGAGAATTAGTGAAAGACACGGAGAGTGCTGCGTTTTTAAGTCGCGCGGTTAAGGGGAATGCCTTAGTTGCCGATGATGTGTTTGTGCACCGCTTGTTGTTGAGTGAAGTGCTTAGCGAACTTGGCTATCAGGTATTTAGTGCTGAAAATGGGCAACAGGCCATTGCTTTGTTCAAGCAGCACCCCATCGATATTGTTTTCCTTGATGTGTACATGCCGGTGATGGACGGATACCAAGCAGCGAGTGAAATTAAGCGTTTGAGCGGCTCTCGTTTTATTCCGGTTATTTTTATTACCGCCCTCAATGAAGTCGATGCAGCTGTTAAGTGTATTGCTTGCGGCGGCGATGATATTCTTTTTAAGCCGGTAGATCACTCCGTGCTTAAAGCGAAGGCCTTGGGCTTTGAGCGAATTAGCGCGTTACATCAAAAAATTAGCCTATTGGAAACCCATAGGCAGCAAGAAGAAATTCTGGCTGAGCGCATACTCAGTGGTGCCATTGCCAATTCTCAATGTGCCGACCAAGAGCTACTGATTTGGTTAAATAGTGCGTCCACTTTTTCTGGGGATGTGGTGTTTGCAGAGTATCGCCCGAACGGTGACATTTATACTTTATTGGGTGACTTTACTGGGCATGGTTTACGTGCCGCGATTGGTGCTATGCCAGTGGCAGAGATTTTTCGAAACATGACCCGTAAAGGTTATTCTGGCGAAGCCTTATTGCAGCAGATTAACCACCGTTTATACCGTTTGCTGCCCACTGGAATGTTTTTAGCTGCCACTTTTGTGGAACTTTCCTTTCAGCAAAAAAGCGTTCGCGTTTGGAACGGAGGCATGCCCGATCTGCTGATTGTTGACGGGCAGCAACATGTGCTGCGACAACGGGTACCAGCCAACTCCATCGCGCTGGGAATTCAAGCGGAGATAGACATTCATTTTAGCTCCTTCGCCTGGACGCCTTATGATCATGTCTTGTTATTTAGCGACGGTGTATTAGATGCGCTTAACCAAGCTGGAGAGATGTTTGGAGAAGCCCGTTTATTGCAGGCCCTGAGTGCCAAAGTTGAGCAAAGCTCTTATATTGCGGCGGTGCAACAGTGTTTAGGCGAGTTTTGTCAGGGGGCTGAGCAGGCTGATGATATCAGCTTGGTCGAAATACCCAATTTACTGGCCAAGCCTCAGGCTCTATTAGATCAAAATTATGCGGCCCGCCCATTGGCTAAGGCACAGTGGCAATGGCAATTAACACTCGATGCGCTGAGCCTTAAGGCTATAAATCCAGTGCCTTTGTTTATGAATACCCTAGACGAATTAAAAACCAATCAAGTGGACCGAAATACTTTGTTCACGGTGGTGGGGGAATTATTTAACAACGCTTTTGAGCATGGTGTGTTGCAGTTGGACTCCTCGATGAAGCATTCTGCCGAAGGCTTTGAGACATATTATCGTTTGCGTAAACAGCGGCTTGAACAACTCAAGCAAGGCTGGGTGAGACTGGCGATTTGTTATGATGGTAGTGGGAACGGCATATTTACTATTGATATTGCAGATAGTGGTGTGGGTTTTGATGAGGCTGAAGTAATTAAGCAAGCCAAGCAAAGTTACTATTATGGTCGCGGATTGCATATTGTGCGTAGTTTGTGCCAGCAACTGTCATTTAGCGAAAATGGCAGCAGAGCCAAGGCGGTATATTGCTGCCAAAGCGAGTAATTTTGCATAAAAAGCCGTTAATTGTTGGCTAATTGAGCAAGTGAGCTGTTTCTTCATAAAAACGGTTGACAGTCATCTCTAGGCTGCTTAGAATCCTGCTCGTTTTCGGGATTTAGTGCTCGAAGATAGTGTGACTTGGGGCTATAGCTCAGCTGGGAGAGCGCTTGCATGGCATGCAAGAGGTCCGCGGTTCGATCCCGCGTAGCTCCACCAATTTCCTATCTCTATTAGTTTGTTTCAAGTTAGCTTGAAATACGCTATTGCCTGTTTTTTAGTTGTTTAGCACTTTGGGCTTATTTAGGCCTTTTTTAATGTTCTTATTGTTAGTAATAGCTTGACTTATCTAACAAATTAACCGCAGTTAGTGGAACAATCGGGGCATATACAGCCATACTACTAGGTAAAGTCGGTAAATTTACAGAATAATGAATAAAAGCACCTATGGTACCCAACAGTGGTTGGAGAAAATCAGTAAACATGAGTTACCGGCTTTAGCTGCGACGGTTCGGCTGTTGGAAAAAATCGCCCAAGATGAAACCTCTTCCTTAGCTATTCTTGGACAGTCGGTATTACATGATCACGGTTTAACTTCTCGGATTTTAAGAGTTGTTAATAGCGTTAACTACAATCGCAGTAATAATCAAATAACTACCGTTAGCCGAGCCGCGGTTATTCTGGGTTACGATCAACTCAAGCGAATTTGTATTACCGCGAGGATGATCGACAGCTTACTGAACAATAAAAATATCAGCGAAGCCGTGTACCAACGGGTATTAATGTTAATGGCGCGCTCATTTCATGCCGCCAGGTTAGCGAAAATGATGCTTAAAGGCTACGCCGAAGATACTCAGGAAGAGGTGTATATTGCGGCGCTATTGCATAATCTCGGTGAAGTGGCATTTTGGACCATGGGTGGACAAATCACCGAGCAACTCGATGAATTACTCACGCAATCTTCTGAGCCTAGTGGTGATGTGGTTTATCAATTATTAGGTACCCGCTTTGAACAGCTCAGCGTAGGCTTGGCCAGCAATTGGAATATGGGCTCGATGTTGGTGAAATCCTTAGGTGACCCTAATACTCGCACTCCTGAGCTGCGAAGCATTCATCTGGCGCATCAGTTTAGCCAAGCCATGGTTGAAGAAGATGACGCTGCGCGCAAGAAAAGCCTGAAAGGCATTGCCGAACAGATGAAGTTACCATTGCCTGAGGTACAGCGGATGGTAATTAAATGTACCGATGAAACCTTGCAATTGGCGCGCTCTTATGGCGCTGGAGTATTAGAACCCTACCTTGATCATGGTAGCAAGCAGACAAGCGATGCGGTGGAGGAAGAACAAGCTCCTGCCCAAAGTAAGCAAAGCCTGCAGCTGCAACTATTGCGAGAGCTCACTCTGGTGGCGACTGAGACACCTGATCTCAATTTGGTAATTCATACCGCGATGGAAGGTATACAGCGTGGAATTGGCCTAGAGCGGGTGATGGTATTAATGGTTAACCCCAGTTATGATTATTTATTACCGCGCTTTGTTACCAGCGAGAGTCCAGAGCAAGATAAGCAGGATTTTAAACTAAGCTTAGTGGGCGCAGAGACTATCTTTAGCACCGCCTATAAAGAACGTAAGCCGATTTGGTACAAGGGGCCACAACATCAGCGCTGGGCTTCTTTAATCAATAATCAAATTCGTCGTATTACTAAAGGCCAAGCTTTTTTTCTGGCTCCAATCGTAATAGAAGGTCGTTGTATTGCATTGATTTACGCCGATAGCATCGCCGATCAAGCTAAGTTAAGCCAAGAAGACTTTGATATGTTTACTCATTTTGCTCAGCAAACCGATTTATGTTTGTCGGTAGTGTTAAGGCTTAATCGTTAGTGTAGTGAGGGAGAGCAAGCAAATTTCAGGGAGACCAGCTCCCTGATTAGGTATTTAGAGCACCATTGATAGGAATTGCTTTAACCTTGGGTGGCTAGGCTTGTCAAAGAAGTCATCAGGCGATGCCTCGACTAATAGCTCTCCATCTTCCATAAATAGCACTCGGTCAGCCACTTCTCGGGCAAAGCCCATTTCATGAGTAACCACCACCATGGTCATGCCATCTTTGGCTAGGCCTTTCATTACGTCTAGCACTTCGCCTACCATTTCTGGGTCAAGTGCGGAGGTGGGCTCATCAAATAACATGATATTGGGTTGCATGGCCAATGCGCGTGCAATGGCTACCCGCTGCTGTTGACCACCAGACAAGTGGGAAGGATAGTTGTTCATACGATCGGCTAGACCAACTTTAAGCAATAGAGCCTTGGCTTCATCCTCTGCTTGTTGCTTGCTGCGCTTGGCGACTTTTAACGGGGCAAGCATGACGTTGCCTAGCGCCGTTTTATGTGGGAACAAGTTAAAGTTTTGGAATACCATGCCCACTTCTTCGCGTAGGGTATTGATATTGGTGTCTTTGGCATACATGTCTGTACCATCGATGTGGATCGAACCGCTGCTGATGGTTTCTAGTTGATTGAGCGTACGCAAAAAGGTCGACTTACCTGAGCCCGAAGGGCCAACAATAACCACTACTTCGCCACGCGAAACGGTGGCCGAGACGTTTTTTAAGGCGTGACAGCCATTGGGGTAAATCTTGTTAATATCTTTTGCAACGATCATGTCGTTGCCTTGGTAATTTTTAGTCACTGGCGGCTAACCTCTTTTCTAAGCGTTGAATGGCCCAAGATAGGCTGCTAGTTAGTACGAGATACAGCAAAGCCACGGTAAACCATACTTCGAAGGGGGCAAAGCTACCGCTAACCACTTCTCGGCCCGCTTTGGTTAAGTCGGTAATAGAGATAACCGAGACCAAAGATGAGTCTTTAATTAAGTTAATAAACTGGCCAGCCATCGGCGGCAAGGTGCGCTTAAAGGCCTGCGGCAAGATGACATTAATCATCGCCTGCGGGTAATTCATGCCCAGTGAGCGAGCAGCTTCCATTTGTCCTTTCGGAATAGACTGAATGCCTGAGCGAATAATTTCGGCAACGTAGGCGGCGGTAAACACCGATAGCGCGATTACCCCCGCAGTGAAACGTTCTATATCGAAAACCGTGCCGATGAAAAAATAAACAATGAATATTTGTACCAGCAATGGGGTACCGCGAATAATCTCGATGTAGGTAACTGCTAATTTATGTAAGGCTGGGTTACTGGCTATCCGCATTAAGCCAATAATTAAGCCGAGCAAAATAGCGAAAAACAGCGACCAAACAGAAATTTTGATGGTAACTATTAAGCCTTCGGTAAGCGGACCGATTCGCCAATGCTCTGAAGCGGCCAGTTGGTCGCCTTCGAACACCAGGTCGCCTTCATAGACGCTGATGTTTTCATATTTAGCTAGGTCGACTAATACCTGACCGCTGTCGGAAACTAATTTCAGCTTACCGGCCGCAGTCTTAACGATACTGCCATCTTGTGGGGCGGTAATGCTGGAGGCTTCGTTATTAACGATGTAAGGAACAACGCGCTGCCAGTTCCAGTTGTAGTCGATCTTCTCACCGGAAAGATAAATAAGGCCACACAGGCTAAGTAAAATGGCGACAAAAACACCATTCCACAATAATTTGCTTGCTTGAGTTTGCATCTGAAGCTCTTTTTTAATTTAAGTTTTACTTTATTACTGGTTAAGCACTCAGTGATAAAGCAAAGTGGCTGCAAGGCAGCCACTTGAGTCTTACTATTGAACTTGTTTTAACCAAGCATCATCTTTGAACCATTTGTCATAAATGCGCTCGTAGGTGCCATCACCTTTAATTTGGCGAAGGTAGCCATTTAAAAAGTTTAAGAAGTCAGGGTCGCCTTGGCGAACTGCCCATCCTAAAGGTTCAAAGGTGAAAGGTTGGTCTAGGTGAACTAATTGACCTTGGTGCTCAGCTGCGTAGATAGCATTGAATGGTAGGTCGTAGATGAAGGCATCGGCTTTGCCGTTGGTCACTTCAAGAACCGCTTCAGATTGGGTTTCAAACAGGTTCACTTTAGCTTTTGGTAGGTAACGTTTAATGGCGCCTTCACCCGTGGTACCTAATTTGGTCACTACGGTAAACTCTTCGCTGTTTAGGTCGCGGTAAGAGCTTACTTTACCTTCTAATTTAGGGCTTAGCAGAATTGATTGGCCAATAACTACGTAAGGGTCAGCAAAGTTAACTTGCATGTTACGTTGTGGAGTGATGGTCATACCGCCCATGATTAGGTGACATTTACCGGTGAGTAATGTAGGGATAATACCATCCCAAGCGGTGTTAACTGGGACGTATTTTACGCCCATAGCTCGCGCCATTTGTTTGCCTAAATCAACGTCAAAGCCAATAAATTGGCCATTTTTGGCTTTCATTTCAAAGGGCATATAACCAGCATCAAAACAGGTACGTAATTCACCCGATTCAGTAATTTCTTGTAGCAGAGTTTGCTGAGCGAATGCTGCACTGGATAAGAGTGCGACTGCGGCAAGCGCAGATTGAATGACACGTTTCATAATAGTCCTTGTTGTGTTTGTTGTTACTTATAATTTTTTTGAGGTCATATTCTGCACAATCCTCGCAGAATAGAGTTAATCCTCAGTGTTTCAGGCAAGTTATAGCAGAATCGACTAAGGAAAAATAGCGGTGTTTTACCACAAAGTAGTCGCTTTGTTAGTCATTTTCGCTTGCTGATATAGCCGCATGGACGTCTAAATGCCCGTCGTATAAGGATTTGTTGACGCTCGCGCTTAGCCTGAGCAGTAATATGCAGAAGGCCAAATTTTTTCATCAGGCCTTAACGATTAAACGCAGGTTTAACGGCTTAGTTGAATAGAACAGCTTTCCTTGGCGGCCCTAGGAGGGCTTGGGGCTTACTGAGCTTGCACTTTATTGGGTCAAGCTTCATGCTGTGGAGAGTAAGGATAGCTAGGGAAGCGCAATGGCTGATAGTTTTTTACTGTTTGAAACAAATGACAGTGAGTTAGTGAGCACTAAGATTGTACCCTTGTTTGAGCAAGTGGTATTACCCAAATCATGGCAGCAACAGCAGCCTCCGCAGTTAGATGCCAACAGTTTAGTGTATTGTTATTTGAGTGATGCCGCATTGGCGAGAGTAATAGATGTGGCCATGCAACAACAGTGGCTGGTGGCGATATTGCCTCATCCGCTAGCCAGTAATGCTCGGCGTGGCTTTAGTTTACTCAGCAGCCTTGAGGCGGCGATTAAAGACTATCAACAAGCGCAGCCGCTAGCCGTTGATCTACTGCGTTGTAACCAGCAGTTAGTTCTGAATCATTTAGTGTTGGGGCATAGCTTTAATTTACGTCCGGGCGGACACAATGCGCCTTGGCGGGAGCGGCTAAAGCAAACTTGGCTAAATATTGGCAAAATCGGTCAAATTAAACCCTTAAAGCTATCCATAGAAACTGCTGGTGAAACCCGGTTTGCTACTGCGGTGGTGGGCGTGGTGGTGATTGAGCATGCCCATGGCTCGATGCTGTCTAAGCGGATCTTGCCTGAGACTCATTGTAACGATGGCATGTTGGAAAGCATGTTTATTGCCCCCAGAAGCATCATGGAAATGTGTCGTTTCTTATTGATAGCCTTGTTTGGTCGGGTGGTGAGAAAACCGCCTTTTCTTGGATTAATTAAATCCAAGTCCTTGACCCTTAATTCAGAACGGCCATTTGCTTACTGCTTGGATGGAGTAGAAAACCAAGCCATGCACTTAGAGTTGCGCTGTGAACATAGAAAGCTACGCTTGTTGCCGAGTAAGACTCTGGTTTATCAAAACGATGTAGTGGCGCAAAAAGAGAGCCGGAAAATGGGCCAACTGCCAGAAGGTGAAGCGGTGAAAGGTTTAGCAGAAAAACCTTTGCCGTGGATTGCCCACGCCGCGACAGAAGAGTTTAAAGAGCTTTACCAGTTATTACGAGACAACGCGCGCATCACTCCGGCTTTTATTACGCTGATGATTTTATCGACCTTGCTGGCTACTATTGGTCTCTATGCCAGCTCAGCCCCGGTGATCATCGGAGCGATGATACTGGCACCTTTAATGGCGCCAATTATTTCATTGTCAATGGCGCTCACTCGGCAAGACCCTAGTTTAACTACTGCCAGTAGCTTTACCTTAGTTGTAGGGCTTTGTGTAGCGCTGGTTTTTGCTACCGGGGCCAGTTTTATTATTCCCATGGAGCTAATTACCCCAGAAATTGCGGCAAGAATGAGCCCAAACTTGCTTGATTTGGGAGTGGCGATTATTTCTGGTATAGCCGGGGCTTACGCTCATGCTCGCATTGATGCCGCTAAAAGTTTAGCCGGAGTGGCTATTGCCGTTGCTTTAGTGCCGCCCTTAGCCGTGACCGGAATTGGTTTGGGCTGGCTAGACCTTAGTGTGGCCAGGGGAGCGTTTTTGTTGTTTCTTACTAACCTTGCAGGCATCGTTTTTTCTGCCGCCGTGTGTTTTTTAGCCTTGGGTTTTGCGCCCTTTACTCGGGCTAAAAAAGGCTTAGCCATGGCGCTGGTGGCGGTGACTTTAGTGAGTGTACCGCTATTTTTTAGTTTTAGCCGCTTATCAGAAGAAGCGAAGATTGTGCAGCGGCTCCAGGGAAAAACGTTTAATCAAATCTTACTGAGAACGGTACAGGCGCGCGGCGTTGAGCCCTTAGTCCTTCGGGTGCAATTGCTTAGCGAAGATGCTTTGACTAATCGGCAGCTAGATGAACTTAAGCAAAACATTGAGCAGCAACTAGGGCGGTCGGTTACCCTAGAAGCGTCGATTATTATTCGCCGTTAAGTCATGTTTGAGGCGACTGAGTGGCTTCTTAGAGTGGGTTGATTTTCCTTTGTTGCTAGCTAAGTTTAGAATAATGCGAATAGCTATAAGCGATTAAATATTTTAAGGAATAATGGTTTTGGTTGAAGATTTTTCTACGATTTGGCAGCGAGCGGCCGAGCGTAAAGGTGGCGACGCCGCTTTACAGCACTTATTAACGCCTCCTTTAAGCACCGAGTATTTAGCCGCCGTGTCAGACGACCGCTGGTTATCGATGCTGACTAAAGTGATTTTCCAATCGGGTTTTGTTTGGCGGGTGGTAGAAAATAAGTGGCCTGATTTTGAGCGGGCTTTTTTCGACTTCGCACCGGAAAAGATGGTGTTATTGGATGACAGCCATATCGAACGTTTATGTACTGACTCCAGTATCATTCGTAATCGACAAAAAATTATTACGGTGCCAGCTAATGCCCAGATGATGTTAGACCTTGCCGCTGAGCATGGCAGTTTTGCCCAGTTCATCGCGACGTGGCCTAGCGAGAATATTGTTGGTTTATGGCGTTATTTAAAACAACACGGAGCCCGTTTGGGGGGGAATTCAGCAGCTTATGCCCTGCGCAGAATGGGCAAGGATACCTTTATTTTATCCAATGATGTGGTGGCGTATTTAGTCAGTCGTGGAGTTGTGACCAAGGCACCTACCAGTATTAAAGGGTTAAATGCGGTGCAACAGGTGTTTAATGGTTGGCAACTACAGAGTGGTTTACCCCTGGCGGTACTCAGTCAAACACTGGCTTACTCAATAGGTGAAAATCACCTATGAGCCTGTTTTGTTTATGAGCTTCAGTTACGCAGTAATATTTCTCTTAGCGCATGCTCAAGCTCGGTGTAGCGGAAGTTAAAACCATCGTTAAGCAGTCGTGAAGGCAGTACTTTTTGTCCGCCGGTGATAAGGCTCGCCATCTCTCCTAGCGCTCCGTTCAGCAGCCATGTTGGGGTGCGCAATAAACAGGGGCGTTTTAATTGATGAGCTAGAGACTGACTAAACTCTAGATTACTTACCGGTTGCGGTGAGGTTAAGTTATATACGCCCTGACAGTGTTTGTTATTTAATAGATAAATAATCGCGTCCACCATGTCACTAATGTGGATCCAAGACATTTGTTGTTGCCCATCGCCGATGGGGCCACCTAAGCCCAAGCGAAAGGCGGGTAACATTTTAGCCAGTGCGCCGCCTTCTATGCCAATCACAATGCCGGTTCGTAACAAGCAAACGCGAGTGTGTTCTGAGGCGGCTTGTAAGGCAATTTGTTCCCATTTTTGGCAAACTTGGTGAGGAAAAGACTGGTCTTTCACCTCATCGGATTCGTCAACCGCTTGTTGGCCCTGTTCTCCGTAATAACCAATGGCGCTACCGCTAATAAAGGTGTTAGGTGCTTGCTCACTTTGCTTAAACAATGTGCTTAACTGAGAGGTCAGTTGCCAACGACTTTCACATATTTTTTGTTTTTGTTGTTTGCTCCAGCGCTTATTCGCGATGGGCTCTCCGGCTAAATTTATTACCGCATCGTAATCGTTTAGGTTGTTGATGTCGTTTAAAGAGGGAATGGCCAGAAGATTGTGCCCCAATTTTTGATAAGCTTTAATTGGCGTACGCGATAATACGGTGAGTTGGTGATTGAATTGCAGGTGTTTGACTAAACGGCTGCCAATAAAGCCAGTGCCACCAGTGAGCAGAATTTTCATAATGGTTAGCCGTCCTTCTTAAGGGCGTGATGTTACTCTTTGATTTACATAACAATAGCAGAGATTTTGAGGATGGAAAGCAAGATGAAGACAGTTTTAATCACTGGAATTGGTAGGCGCTTAGGTTTTTTTCTTGCACATCAATTTGTTGAACTCGGTTACCAGGTTATTGGGCAGTATCGTAGTGAGCGTGAAGAGTTAGCCCAGTTACGCGCTTTAGGGGTAACCTTAATTAAAACTGACTTTAGCCAGCGCCAGCAGCTTACGGATTTTTGCCAGCAGTTACAGCGGTTTGAGCGAATCGATGTATTGGTACATAACGCGTCGTTGTTTATTGCCGATCAGGCCGAGCATAGTGTAGCGCAACAAATCGAACTGTTTGATGCCATGTACATGGTACACATGCTAGCACCTAAGTTAATTAATGAGACCTTATATCCAGCATTAAAGCGTACTCAGGGTTGTGTGGTGATGATGACCGATATTTATGCTGAGCAGCCTCATGCTCAGTTTCGCTCTTATTGTGCTTCAAAGGCTGGTTTAGCCAATATGCTGCAATCTTACGCAAGCTATTGGGCTCCCGATGTGCGGGTTAATGGTATAGCACCCGGCCCGATGTTGTTTTTAGACGAACACGATCAGCAGCATCGGCAGAAGGTGTTAGCACAAACGCCGTTGGCGAAAGAGGGCGGTTTAGAGCCAGTGTGGAAAACCATTAGTTTATTGGTTCACAATGATTATTTAACCGGGTGTTTGATTAAAGTGGATGGTGGTCGCTCGCTCGCCCAGTGGTAGGCGCCATTGGGGAGTGAGTTGGATCTCTAGCCTTAGCGCGTTTTCTATGATTGCCGCCTCTGGCTCAAACAGCTGTTGATGTAAGCGGCTTAAAAAAGGCTCTATTGGCGCGTGTTTTAATTGCTCTAGGCTGGTTGCCGAATGCACTAAATCAATATCGAGACAGCGGTCTTTATAGCTAGATAGTGGGTCATGACGATTCCGTCCATGTCGGCTTTCTAGCTGATTAAAAAAACGTTTCAGCTGTGAGGCCGACTGCGAGCTTTCAAACCAAGCTAAGCCATTAATAAATCGATTGTTTGTGGCTATATCCATGGGTTCAGTTTCGATCAATGAGCTGAAGGTGATCACTGGTATCCGTTCACAAAGCTGGCGCACGCATACAGGAACATGTTGTAGCGGCTCGATATTACTGCCTAGGCTGCATAAGTAGAGCATCATTGTTCTCCTGAGCATTTTAGTCACATTTAGCCTTTTCGCTGGCACAGATGCAAGCTAAACTGCTGAGCACTATCAGTTATTTGTAGGAGTAAGTGGTGAATCAACCCACGTCTATGCGTCAGGGATTAGTCACAGCCGCCGCTTTAGTGGTGCTATTAGCTGGACTCAAAGCCGCGACCCCAATACTTATTCCATTTTTAATGTCGATGTTTATTGCCATTATTGCCAGCCCGGTGGTGAATTTTCTTTCACGGTTTCGCATTCCTCGTGTAGTTTCGGTTTTTTTCGTACTATTTCTGATTATTTGTGTGGTCTTGCTGCTGGCTGGGGTGGTGGGCAGTTCAATCAGTGACTTTCGCTCTTCCATTCCCGGTTACCGAGAGCAGTTGTTGGTGCATTTAGCTGGCTTAGTCGAGCTTGCTGCGCGTTTCGATATAGACCTATCGATGCGGGTGGTCACCGATTATTTTGACCCTGGTATTATTTTGGGCTTATTTGCCAATACTCTTACTGGCTTGAGTGGGGCCGCAGCTAATATTTTCATTATTTTGTTGGTGGCGATATTTATGTTGTTGGAAGCCGACACAATGCCGCAGCGACTGCATGATGCGATTCATAACCCCGACGTGCGCATGTCGCAAGTCAGTAAGTTTTTAAAGGCGGTAAATAGTTACATTGCGGTGAAAACCTTAGTGAGCTTACTTACAGCTATTCCTATCACCATAGTCCTGAGCTTATTAGACTTAGATTATGCCATTTTGTGGGGAATCTTAGCCTTTCTACTTAACTATATTCCCAACGTGGGTTCGCTGATTGCTGCGGTGCCGCCAGTATTGCTGGCTTTGTTACAGTTGGGGCCTAGCCAATCTTTAGCGGTAGCTGGTTTATACGTGGGGGTGAATTTGGTGATGGGGAATATCGTTGAGCCGAGAATAATGGGGCGAGGTTTAGGTCTCTCTTCTTTAGTGGTGGTATTATCGTTGATCTTCTGGGGCTGGCTATTTGGCAGCGTGGGCATGTTGTTGTCAGTCCCTCTCACCATGATTATTAAGATTGGTTTAGAATCCAGTAATAGCGGGCATTGGTTTTCGCGAATTCTAAGCCATCCAGATGATTTAAAAAAAGAGAAGCTGAGTAGATGAGTTTTGAACTGCCTTTGCTTGACCATCAAGCGCAAAGGGTTTTACATGGCCGTGGCGGCTGTATTGAGGGGGCCGAGGCTTTCAATATCGAGTGGTTACCTCCGATTATGCTCATTGTGGCTTACGCCCCCTTAAGTGAGGACTTACTGTCGGTGTTGCTACAGGACTTAACTCGGCAACCCATAGTTAAAGGGGTATTTTTACAGCAGCGCGATCAGGCCATGGCTCCTGTCACTCACTTATGGGGGCAACAGCAAACGCCGGATGAAGTCACCGAATTAGGCTTGCGCTACAAAGTTGAAATAGGTAAACACCAAAACTTTGGCCTGTTTCTTGACATGGCCAAAGGGCGCGAGTGGGTAAAGGCGCATGCTCAAAACAAGAATGTGCTCAACTTATTCTCTTATACCTGTGGTTTTGCGGTGGCGGCCATTGCTGGTGGCGCTCAAGCGGTGGTGAATATTGACATGAGCAAAGCTGCCTTAAGTATTGGTCGAGATAATTTGCGCTTAAATAATTTAGATGACAAAAAGGCGCGTTTTTTTGGCCATGACTTGTTTAAATCATGGGGGAAATTGCGCAAACACGGTCCTTATGATTTGCTTATCGCCGATCCGCCTTCGATGCAAAAGGGTAGCTTTTTAGTGGAAAAGGATTATCCGCGCATTATTCGTCAGCTACCTAGTTTGCTTCAGCCAGAGGGCATTGCCATGTTATGCCTTAATGCGCCGTGGTTAAACAGGCAGTTTTTAATGGATGCAGTAGCCAGCGAAGCTCCTCAGTTGAGTTTGCTGTCTAGTTTGTCCCCTCCACAAACGATTCAGGAACGTAGCCCTGATGATGGTCTAAAAATCCTTATTTTCCAAAACAGCGCTGCTGAGTAAGCATCCTTATCACAATTTATAGGCTTTGTTCAGCTAGCGAACAAAGTCTTTATCCAGCTCTGCTAAGCTTGTATTAGTCCTTTAGAAAACGCGAATATAAGGAACAAGTATGGGCTTTCGTCTTTCTCATTTTGTTTCCTCTTTAGTAAAAAGCCTGCGCGATATTTCTCCTATTGTTATCGTGATTTTATTCTTTCAAGGCGTTGTTTTAGATAGTAGCTTACCCAATTTATGGGACATTTTATTCGGCACGCTGTTGGTGGTACTGGGTTTAAGCTTATTTGTGATGGGCTTAGACCTGGGGTTATTTCCAATAGGAGAAAACCTTGCCCATGCATTTGCTAATAGCGGAAATCTAATCGCCTTGTTGGTATTTGCATTTTGTTTGGGTTTTGGTACTACCATTGCCGAGCCGGCGTTAGTTGCGGTGGCAAAAGAGGCCGCTGAAGTGGCTGCTCAAGCTGAGCACATTAGTCCCGGCGAAGCCAGTATGCAGGAGTATGCCGCTGGCTTGCGTTTGACTGTGGCGGTAGCGGTGGGCTTCGCCATTGTGGTTGGTGTGCTGAGGATCATTAAAGGCTGGCCTTTATATCAAATCATTATTGCTGGTTATTTACTGATTGTGTTGTTTACCCCGTTTGCCCCGCCAGAGATTATTGGTATCGCTTATGATTCTGGTGGAGTGACTACCTCTACGATTACCGTGCCCTTAGTGACGGCACTGGGGGTGGGCTTGGCGGCATCGATTAACGGGCGAAACCCACTGCTTGATGGTTTTGGTTTGATAGCGCTTGCCTCACAGAGTCCGATCATGTTTGTGCTGCTGTATGGGATGGTGTACTGATGCTGGCATGGGTTGAATTTCTGGAGGTTTTGTTCAGTACTCTAGGTGATATCTTGCCGATAGTGCTCACCATTCTGGTATTTCAATATTTAGTATTAAGGCAGCCGTTACATAACCCTAAACAATTATTACTGGGCACACTGTTAGTTTTATTGGGTATGGTGCTGTTCTTATTGGGCTTGGAACAGGCGCTGTTTCCTTTAGGTGAGGCAATGGCTAAGCAGTTAACTAGCGCCAGCTTTTTGGGGATTGAACCCGGTGCCGAGTATGTAGTGTCGGAGCATTGGACGGCTTATGCTTGGATTTACTGCTTTTCTGCTGCTTTAGGCTTTAGTACCACGATTGCTGAACCTTCCCTATTGGCGGTGGCGATTAAGGCCAACAATGTATCGGGTGGCGCGGTATCGGTTGGTGGTTTACGCATCTCCGTCGCTTTTGGGGTGGCCTTTGGACTGGCGTTAGGCAGCTATCGTATTGTTGTTGGT
>NZ_JBNKPP010000189.1:0-26760 GCF_050295395.1 Agarivorans sp. | reverse complement strand
TGGCTCATTACCCCAAACATGACTGAGCGACCATCGGCTAAGGTTGAGTAATTATGTAGGGTATTGCCAATGGTTCCGCCAGCGAATTCAGCGGTAATGAGTTGGTTTTGCTGTAGCTCTTGGTAGAGTCGTTGTGCGGCCTCATCGTCTATTAATAAAGAGTTTCCCTTGATTAACTGGTGGCGCTCAATAAAGGCTTGGTCAACGTGTGCCTCAATATCGACGAGGGTTTGGTCGATGCCGCAGATGTGGGTATGTTGAGGGCGTAACACTGGGTTGAGTTCGTTGGTGAGGGGGTCGCGAGACTCAACTGGAAAGTAGTGTTTTGACTTACGTTGACCGGGAAATTTCATTTTTTATCACTTAGTTAATTAAAGATGATGCTTCGCTGCAATGCTGGCTGGTTTATCGGCATAATTTTAGCATAGGTAAAGTAAAATGTTGCTCAAATACTAAATGCTAGCGACTTATATCTTAGTTATTGGTTAATGCCTTATATAAAACTAAGCAATACCGGGGTTTTGTTGAATTTTTAGATAGGCTGACAAGGCTGGGTGGGGGCGGCTGCGGCTTCGCTGCTGATAGTGTTGAATGGTTTTATCAAGGTAGCGTTGATGGGCGTCCAGCCGCAAGTTCCACATTTCACCGGTGCTTGTTAAAGCTTGCTTAGCATGGCGGCTTAAATACAGCAGTTCATAGTAGCGCTGGTTATCTTCAATAATTTGTTCGCTAATTAGCTTGAGGTTTCTAGTGATGAGGAACTGTCTCAATTGAAACTGTTCATGTACTGGACAAACAATAATATCAAAGTCGAGTTGAGCATTGTGTTCAAGTAGACCGGTAAGAAGCTTGATGCTTAGCTCCCCTCCTACGCCGGCAATAATCACCAGTTGGCGAGCACTCTGCGCTAGTTTTAGGCTAGCTACATCTGCGCAATGAACTTGCCAATGTGGTGAAGTGTTGTTCTGAGTGGGCGGGCTAAAGCGGGTCAACTTGTTCTCTAGCTGTTGGCAAATAGACGAAACACTATCGACAAAATGCACGGTTTCGGCCATGCCTTGTAGAAGTAGGTGGGCTCCTAAAAAGCCGTGGTCACAACAACAATCCCAAATATGAGTGTAGGGTTGAGTAACCAGTTGATTGATTGCATTTAAACGTGGGCTTAGTTTCACCTAATACTCCGTAATGACCATTAGCTTTAATTTCATTATTGCTGGTTGCAAAGAATATATTGGCGGGCATTTTAACCAAATATTTGGTAAATAGCCGGGCTTGTCTCAATAGATCTTATTTCTTGGGCTTGATTTCAGTAGTTAAGGTTAAGTTTTCGCTGTTTTGGTTTTTTATTGAGTAAATTTTGATTTAAATTTGTTCGGCTTAAGCTTTGTTACTACGCTGAATTGTAGGAGAAAACTGTCTAGCACATTTTCTCCTACTTATTGTTAAGAGTTTATGAAAGCTCAATCAAGGAGTGAATATGAAAAAGCTAGTGGCAGGTTTAGTGCTTAGTTCGGTGGCGAGCAGTGTTTCGGCAGTAACCATTTATGAGAGTGATTCATCAACCGTCAATATCGGGGGTTATTTAGGTGTAGAGGCTTTTTATCAGGAGGGGTATGGCAGCGGTGAAGATAGTGATAGTTCCTTTGAATTACAAGATCGCGCCTCGCGGATCCGTTTTAGTTTTGAACATGCTTTAAATCCCAACTGGCTGGCCGGTGCTCAGCTGGAATGGGGCTTTAATGCGGTGGAGAAATCCGATCCCTTATTTAATAACCGTTTGGGCAATATCTATTTTCAAAGTGACAGTGGCGGTTCAATTAGAATCGGTAAGCAATGGTCAGCTTACTATGATGTCGCGGTATGGACCGATCAATTTTGGAAATTTGGGGGTGATGCCTCAGGCACTTATGACGGGCGTAACGGCGGCGATGAGTCGGGTATGGGGCGAGCAGACGATGCAATTACTTACCGCAACTCGTTCGGTGGCTTTAATTTAGGTTTGCAATACCAATTTGAGAATGACGATTCAGCCAGAGATTACGGCTACCAAGTTAGTGGTACCTATGATTTTGATTTCGGCATGTCTTTGGGTTTAGCCTACGCGGAAAATGGCTATAACAGTAACAACGGCAATTATGTCGGCAATGCTAGCCAAGATACCGCAGAGTCATGGTTGTTGGGTTTGGTTTACGAATCTGACAGCGTTTATTTGGCAGGGGCGTACGGAGAGTATAAAAACTTATCTAGTTACTTCAGTGATGTTGCCGATAAGGCCACCGGGGTAGAACTGATCGTTATGTATAACATGCAGGGGGGCTTATACCATGTTTATGGCGGTTATAACGGTTTAGAAGATAAAAGCCAAGGCAGCCAAGGAGAGCTCAGTTATGCCTTGCTTGGTTTTGGCTGGAAGCCAAGCCAAGTATTGGTGGCTCTGGAGTATAAATTTGGCTTAGAGAATAAAGACGCGCAGGGCATTGATATGAAACAAGACGAAATGTCGATACAGGCCCGTTATTTCTTCTAACATAACGACTGGTATTGGGCAGCTTTTTGCGTTTGCCAGGCTAAAAGCTGCTACAATCGGCTCTTTTTTAAGAGAGACAAGTGATGAAGTGGTTGGCATTATCCTTCTTAGTGATTATTGCTTTGGTTAATTTTGGCCCACGAGTTTATGCGTTGTTTTACTCGCAGCCCGACACTACCGTGGTATTTAAAGAAGGCTGCTTCTTAAAAGGTGAACTTAAAATTGACCCAGTGAATCTGTCTTATTATTTAATTCTTAGCGATGGTCGAGAGGTGTCGATAGCCGATGATGGCTATGTACAAATGTCTTCCCAAGATACCCCGATTGATAGCAGCGAATTAGCGCTTTGCTTGTAATTAATCCAAATTCATGGCCACTAGAGTAAAGAAGCCTTGGTGTTGCCTTTAATGCTTAGCGTTGAGCGGTAGGGTGATCTCAAAAGTGGTTCCTAGTCCCAGTTGGCTTTCGCAGCTAATAGAGCCTTGTAGTTTCTGTGAGACCATGTTGTAGACGATATGCATGCCTAGGCCGGTGCCTCCAGTGTGCCGCTTGGTGGTATAAAATGGCATAAAGATGCTACTTTTTACTTCTTCACTCATACCACAGCCATCGTCTCGATAGACAATTTTGACCCATTCACTAAGCGCTTCTACCTGAATGCTTATGGTGCCCTTTTCTTTATGCTCATAGCCGTGAATTAGCGAGTTCATTACTAGGTTAGAAAACACCTGCCAAAGTAGCCCCGGATAGCTTTCTAGTATGATGCTTTCGTCACAAGTCCATTCAATCACCACGTTTTGTTGTTTTAGTTTGGGCTCAAGACTGGTAACCGTATTGGCGAGGTAATCGGCCAGAGAAAAACGGCGTAATTCTTCAATGTGTTGATCACTGGCGACTTTTTTAAAGGTTTTTACCAACTCCGAGGCGCGGTTGAGGTTGTTGATGGCAATGTCTACGCCTTGCTGACTTTTTTCTAGAAATTTTTCTAAATCAGAGCGTTTTAGTGTTTCGTTACTGAATTGTTCCTGCAATTTTTGATGTAGTCCTTGAGAGTAGCTTAGTGAAGTAAGGCTGACCCCCAGCGGGGTGTTGATCTCGTGGGCAACCCCCGCGACTAACTTACCTAAGGCCGCCATTTTTTCGCTTTCAATGAGTTGCTCTTGGGTGTGAGTGAGTTCATCGTAGGCGGCGCGCAGCTGCTCTGCTTGTTTATCTCGGTGCTCTACTATGTCGACATATTTGTTATACCAATAAAAAAGCGTGTGGATCTCTTTGAGTTGGTGTTTATTCTCTCGGTAGCTAGGGCGGCTAGCTGCATTGTCGCGCATGGCCAAGCTTAGCAGCTGTAGAGGTTTGAGAACCCGGCGTCTAACATTGAGCCACGCAAATAAAATAAACACCAATGAAAGCAGGGTTAGGGTGCCAGCGATAGTTAAGGTTTGATACATACCCTGTAGTATTTGCTGCTCGGGTACCAAAATAATGAAGCGCCAGCCAGAGATTTTCGAGGCATGGCTAACCAGATAAAAGGGCTGACCATCTATACTGGTTTTGTAGGGAACGCCATTTTGCTTGGGTAGCATGTTACTGGGGACCGCTTGGCCAGTCAGCTCACTATGGTCGTAAAATATGACCTGATTGTTTTGGTCTACTACCAATAGCGGCAACTCATCACTGCTTTCTTGCTTTAGCATCTTACGGTAAGACAGCGTAGAAAAGGCCATATATAAATAGCCAATGTGTTCCTCTTGCATAGTTTGCTCATTAAGCCGATACACTTTCTTAATGGCGGGAATAATTTTTTTGTGTTGAGATTTAATATTGATGTTGTTTTGAATACCTGGCCAACATAGCTGGCTTTCGGAAAAGGTTGAGCAGGCAGTTAACTGCTGTTGAAACTCTGGCCAATCAATATCAGCCATTTCCACTTCAATACTTAAAGAGTAGCTACGTCCCTCATTAAGAATCAAAGAGATAGAGCTGAGTCCGTCTAAGCTAAAGTAGTGAGCGAGGCCGTCTTCAATTAATGCGTTTATCTTTATCTCATTGATGAATGAGTCTGAGGTATCGGCAAATACCGTATCAAGCATATTCGAGTCAGAGGTGATATGACTACTCACCGATACTACCGGCTTTTGCAGGTTAATTACCGATTGAATTTTCTCTTTAGCTATTTCACTAGCAAAGCGCATGGCTTGTTCACGAATGTAATAGTAGCTGATATAAGCAGTGGTGCCGCCCAGTAATACCACTGGAAATAAGCTGCCGAGGAGCCAGAAAAAAATCAGCCTTCCGTTTACACTATGAAACCAGCTTGAAAAGAACTGTATCAAGTTATACGCCTCTGATTATTGCGGCTTAATGATTAATTCCGGTAATACCCAACTTTCGGCTTTAACCTGTTCTCCTTTAAGCAGGGCTACCGCTGTTCTTACGCCTTGTGCGCCTTGTTGGTCTGACTGTTGATCCAAAGTGGCGGCTAATTTTCCTTGCTCTACCAGAGCTTGTGCCTCTGGAATAGCATCATAGCCGATGACTTTTATGTCGTTTCTGCTGCGGTCTTCTAGTAGCTTGCTAATGGCAATGGCCATGACGTCATTAGCGCAGAAAAAGGCATCAATGTTGGGGTGTTGTTGTAATAACTTGTCACTCAACTCGTAGGCTTCAACATATTGCCAATTGGCGCTTGCTTCCCCTAACACTTGCCGTTGCTGAGAGGCTAAAGCCCTACGATAGCCTTCTGCTCTGGCTTCTGATACCGAAGATGATTGTGGCCCAAGGACAATAAAGGCGGCATTAATATCTGGATTGCGTTGCAATACCGCATTAGCCATAGCCTGTGCTGCTTCTTGGTTATCGATGCCAACAAATGGGATGGGACTCAAACCTACTTTTTCTGCCTGAATAGGATCTATCTTGTCATCTAAGTTGACCAATATTACGCCTTGGTCTTGCACCTGCTTGATGGTAGGAAGCAATTGGGCGGTTTTAGAGGGGACAAATACGATGGCATCAAAGCCTTCTTCTTTTGCACCAAGAAAGATTTTTTTCTGCAGTGCTACGTGGGTTTCATTGGGGGTTCCTCGGGCAACTAAGGTTACACCCAATTGCTCGGCGGCTCCACGCGCGCCCTGTTCCATCATCACGTAGTAGGGATTGCTCTGAGATTTAGTCAGCAGCATTATTTTCATTGGTCGTGGGGATGGTGCAGTTTCTGGCACTGGTTCAGTGCTAGTGACATTCTCTTCGGGCTCGGGCGAGCAGGCCAATAAGAACACCGCTAACAAGCTTGTGATGTAGCTAGTGAGTTGTTTTGCTGTCACAGTTTTACCCCAAATTATAGATACTTATTTGATACTAGATGACTTGGTTTAATTGCTCCAGTTAGCCAACCGTTCCTGTTGTAGAAAGTATACTTAACTCTCAGGCTGGCATTTTTCGCGATGTTTATCGTGAGGGCGTAAGGCAGAGTGACGGAGATTTTGCTGCAATAAGCTAACCTAGATCTCATTTTTCAGTTAATAAATCACAGCTTAGACTAAAGATTAATACCTGTTCTGTTAACGTTTTGTTAACTTTTTCTTCGATAGACTTAAATAGCGTTGGTTTTCGATTGCTAAACAGTTGTAGCTAGAGATTGATTTCGCTCATTGAGTCTTAACAGTTTAGTTACATTTACCACATAAACTGCAATGCTCATTGGAGCTTGCTCGGAGAAGTGACATGGAAGAACAGACTACATATTGGCAAGAAAATTTGCGTCTAATATTTACCTGTCTCGTCATATGGTTCGTGGTTTCTTTTGGCTTTGGTTTACTGCTTGTTGAACCGCTAAATGAAATCCGTTTAGGAGGGTACAAATTAGGTTTCTGGTTTGCGCAACAGGGCTCGATTTATACCTTTGTAGCTTTGATTTTTTGGTATACCGCCAAAATGAATAAGCTCGATAAAAAATACCATGTTGAGGAGTCATAAATGGACGAGCTAAAACTCTATACATACATTGCCGTATTTGGCTCTTTTGGGCTGTATTTCGCTATTGCATGGTGGGCTAGAGCAGCTTCTACCAGTGATTTTTATGTGGCTGGTGGTGGCGTTACCCCAATACAAAACGGGATGGCAATCGGGGCCGACTGGATGAGTGCGGCATCGTTTATCTCTATGGCCGGCTTGATTGCTTTCCTAGGTTACGGCGGCTCTGTTTTTCTAATGGGCTGGACCGGCGGTTACGTGCTTCTAGCGATGTTACTAGCGCCGTATATGCGCAAACACGGTAAGTTTACGGTGCCGGAGTTTATCTCCGACCGTTATTACTCTAAGGGCGCTCGGATTGTAGCGGTACTGTGTTTGATTATTGCCTCGCTGACTTACATCATTGGTCAAATGAAAGGGGTAGGCGTTGCGTTTTCTCGCTTCTTAGAAGTGGAATACGATAACGGTTTATACATTGGTATGGCTGTGGTTTGGGTATATGCGGTACTTGGCGGTATGAAGGGGATTACTTACACCCAGATTGCGCAATACTGTGTACTGATTTTTGCTTACACCATTCCTGCTGTGTTTATCTCACTGCAATTAACTGGCAACCCTATTCCACAAATTGGTTTGGGTAGTACCTTGGCTGATGGAAGTGGGGTTTACCTGTTAGACAAGCTGGACATGGTGGTCACCGATTTGGGCTTCAAAGAGTACACTACTGACAACCTTGGCGGCACCTTAAATATGTTTGCCTATACCATGTCGTTAATGATTGGTACTGCTGGCTTACCACACGTTATTATGCGTTTCTTTACGGTGCCTACTGTGAAAGCGGCGCGTTCTTCGGCTGGATATGCTTTGGTATTTATTGCCATCCTATACACCGTAGCACCAGCAGTTGGCGCAATGGCTCGTTTCAACTTAATGAACACCATTGTTCCAGAAGCGGGTAACAACTTGGTATACGATGAGCGTCCTCAATGGTTTAAAGATTGGGAAAATACTGGACTATTACAGTTTGAAGATAAAAACGGTGATGGACGTATTCAGTATGTAGCCGACAAAGAAACCAACGAGATGGTGAAAGTTGACCGTGACATCATGGTATTGGCGAACCCTGCGATTGCTAACTTGCCAAACTGGGTTATCGCTTTAGTAGCGGCGGGTGGCTTAGCGGCGGCATTGTCTACTGCAGCTGGTTTGTTATTGGCAATATCTTCCTCTATTTCTCACGATTTAATGAAAGGGGTGCTTACGCCTAACCTTTCCGATAAGAGTGAGCTCTTAGCCGGACGAATTGTAATGACCTTAGCGATTCTGGTGTCTGGTTATCTAGGGCTTAACCCACCTGGTTTTGCAGCAGGTACCGTAGCACTGGCCTTTGGTTTGGCTGCTTCGTCCATCTTCCCGGCGTTAATGATGGGTATTTTCGCTAAGAAAATGAGTGGTACAGCGGCGATTGCGGGTATGTGTTCTGGTATTGGTGTTACCATGCTCTACGTATTCCAGCATAAAGGTATTATGTTTATTCCAGGTACTTCGTTCTTAGGTGATATGGGACCAAACTGGTTCTTGGGTATTTCACCTAACGCCTTTGGTGTAGTGGGTGCCTTGGTAAACTTCGGTGTAGCTTTTGCTGTATGTAAGCTTACCGGTCCGGCTCCTCAGCACATTCAGGATATGGTGGACAACTTCCGTATTCCTCATGGTGCTGGTGCGGCGCATGACCATTAATCCGCAACAACAATAAGTTACGGTTCGCAAAAGGCTCCTGATGGAGCCTTTTTTATGAAGCTCTTAACAGTAGGTTATTGATAAACTGAGGTAGAGTAAGGTGGCAAATCGTAACAAAGGTTACAGCTCGTTATTTACAGGATGTATTAATGAATAGACATACCAAATTGGCTTTATTGGTCATGCCTTTTTTAGCAATCGGTGGCTACATTGCATCCGATATTTACTTGGAACATGATGCGCAGCAAGATAGGGTTTATCAGTTAGAAACATCTGGGCATTGCGACATCATCAACCAAAAATGTGTATTGGAGTCAGGTGATTTTAAAATCAATATTAGTGATGACGCTGGCACTACCATTGTTAATTCAACCTTTCCCTTAGATAGTACCACCTTGTTCATCGTGAGCAGTTCCAATGACGTCACAGCTTACCCAATGAGTATGCAAGATAGCCCTTATTACTGGCAAAGTGTTACTAACATACGTAGCTTAATCCCTAATCAGGGAGATAGTTACAAATTGCGTATTATTGCTAACATAAAAGGCGGTAAATATATTAGCGAATTTTATAGTCAAACAGTGCGCTAAAGCTCTCTCGATGGCGGCAAAAGATGGAAGCAGATCATTAAATGTTTAATTTGTTGTGATTAGTTCCATATGATCCAATACACTTAAGGTTGCTGTTCATCTAAATAAACTGAATATAGGAAGTAGAAGTGAGCTCGAATCAAATATGTCCATCATGTGGTGGCCACAAACCCGCCCTGATGGCTTGTCGCGATTGCGGTTTTACTTATGGTGTTACTAGCCGACCGGCGGAAGAGCCGAAGCCAGAAGCAACGGCTAAACCAACTAAACCCAAGGCCATTCCTCGTAGTGAGTACCGAGCCGTTCGCGAAGAGGCCGGTAATAAACCCCAAGTGATTATTAAAACTAAGAAACGCCGCACTTATACCATTCCTAGTGAGGAATAGCGGTTAGCTTAGCTGCTCAATTTTCTGCCATATTGCGCGGATCCCATTGTTTCGTGAATCACTTAAATGGTGGGCTAAGCCTAGTGATTCTAACGTTTTCTTGAAAACCGTTTGTGCGTTTTGCGGCTGCGCTTGATAACAGGCTAATACAATAACAATTAGGCCCTTTATGATGCGGGCGTTACTGTCGAGGTAGAGTTGCTGCTCCTGTTGGTGAAGCCACACCTCGCTTTCACAACCTTGCACTAATGTTTGCGGCTCTTTGTATTGCTCTGGCATGGCCTGTAGTTGTTTGGCCAGCAATAATAGTTGGCGATAACGTTCTTCCCAAGCTTGGCAATGGGTAAAGAGCTGTTCTATTTGCGCCAAACTTAGATCGATTTGCGGTGTTTTATTCATCAAATAGTTCCATGATTTTATCGATGGCGTCTAAGGCTTGGTCTATATCTTGTTGATCGTTGTACAAGCCCAAGGATAAGCGAATACTACCTTGAGGAGACAACTTGTTGCCTAAAGGCATTGCGCAATGATGGCCGCATCGCACAGCCACATTGTATTGGTCGAACAAGGTGGCAGCGTCTTGAGGATGGACGCCACGTAAATTGAAAGCAATTAAGCCGGTACGCATCATCGGCTGTCCCACTAGCTCTACAGCTGGATGTTGTTGTAGTTTGTGGAGTGCATAGCTGAGCAAGTCACGTTCATGCTGCAACCGTTGTTGGCTGGGGAATTGATCTAAAAACTGAACTGCTGCGGCTAAGCCTATAGCCCCGACAATGTTGGGAGTTCCCGCTTCTAAACGATAGGGAAGAGTATTCCATTCACTTTGTTCAATCGCCACTTTGCTGATCATTTCGCCGCCAAAATTGCTCGGTTCTAGCAGCTCTAATGCGGACTCTGTTCCATATAAGACACCAATACCGGTGGGGCCGTACAGTTTGTGTCCTGAAAAGTAATAATAGTCACAACCAAGGCGTTGCACATCAACTGCTAAGTGGGCTATTGCCTGCGCGCCGTCAACCACTACCTTGGCACCGACTTGGTGGGCTAGCCGTGAAATTTCTGGCACCGGTTGAATGGAGCCAATGGCGTTAGACACCTGCGAAACGGCGACAATTTTGCACTTATCTGAGAGGTTTTCTCTAAAGTAGGCTAGGTTTAAATCGCCATTTTCTAGAATTGGAATGGCTCGCAATTTGGCCTTTTGTTGTTTGGCTAGTTGTTGCCAAGGGACTAAGTTAGAGTGGTGTTCTAACTCACTAATCCAAATTTCGTCACCTTGCTTAAGCTGATGTGCTAAACCTCTCGCGAGTAAATTACAAGCTTGGGTGCTGCCACTGGTCCAGATAATATTCTGAGACTGTGCTCCGATGAATTTGGCTATGGATTTTCTTGCTGATTCAAAGGCATTGGTGGCTAATCTAGCGAAGCTGTGACTAGCTCGATGCACATTTCCATGCCCTTTACGATAATAATTATCCATCGCCGAAAGCACCGTTTCGGGGACTTGAGTCGAAGCTGCGCTGTCGAGATAAGCGAGTTGATTATTCGTGGTCAACGACGGGAAATATTGGCGATAAGGAGTATGCTTAAGAGAGGTCACAATGATTCTAAACTCGGCAACTAAAACCCTTATTGTATCCTTAGGTTTGCACCTACACTAGTTTATATCAGGTTGTTTTTAATTACCGACAGGGAGCGCCTTACACTATGCCGCTAGCAGAAGGCTTAAGTTCTTGGAAAACAGTCTTATTGGGCTTTTCCTCAAAGCAAGAGCACGTGTTTGCCCAGATGTTGTGGAGCAAACAACGTCGACGCTTCATTGGTATTTATGGTTTTTATTGTTTATTGATGTTGGGCTACATCATGCAGGAGCAAGTGTTGCACAACTGGTGGTGGGGTGGGGCTTGGTACAACTTGCTGCTATTGTTGCTGTGGGGAGCGTTTCATGGAGTCGGGCTGATGCTAAGTGGGCAATTGCGCTCGCCGCGTATAGCTTATGCACTGTTTGTCGCGCTGCTTGGCTTGCATGGAATGCTGTTTACTTTATTAGTTAAACAAACGCCGGATTTGTTCTCTGCGGGAGTTGGCATACTGCTATTATTTAGTCTGCCGCTAATGTTACTTAGTTTGTATATGCCTATATTGCTGAGTATGGCGGTGCTATTAGCGACTAGCGTGTTTGGCCTTGGCTTGTATAGCAATACCGAATTAGGTTTTGCTTCGCAGTGGCCAAGTGTTAGTTTGTTTTTACTAGTGGGGTCAGCAATGGTGTATTTTTCTCATTGCTTTTGGCGTCTTGAGTATCTATATCAGCAGCAATTCAGCCCAGAGGAAAGTGCTTTCAATCAGTCATCACAAGCCCTTGCTAAGGCCCCTTTGCCAAGCCTTGACACCGTGGCGGATATAGCCAGCTTTGAGCAATTTAAACAGTTTTCTAATCAGGAAATTGAACGTAGCTCTCGTTATCAAAATGCCTATTCTATAGTTTTGATAAAGGTCACTCATTTTTCTGCTTACCGTGATAAATTAGGTGCAGAAGAGGCTGATAAGTTATTGGTTCAATTCGCTATTTTTATACAAGCACAGTTACGGAAAATAGACTTGTTGGCTCGTTATGAGAACGAACAATTGTTGATTGGCTTGCCGGAAGCGGGCTTGTATCAAGCTTTAGATACCGCAGAACGGATCCAACACGCTTTGGAGCAAGAATTCTGGATGGCGTTTCCTAATTCATTTCATTTAGGTTCACGCTTAAGTGTGGCTAGCGTTGAAGGCCCACTTTGCAGTTTGGATACCTTACTTAAAAACGCCTCTAAGGCGATGAATAAGCAAACTAATACAAAAACGCTAAGTTACGGCTCATAGAGCTGATCCATTATCGTCTAAACAAATGAGCATTTACCTAAGGAGAGGGAAGCAATGCGTATATTGTTGTCCATGTTGTTAATGTTATTTTCTTCTGCAAGTTATGCCGCCGAAGGCGCCAGTTTGGTCGATTCTTGGGTGGGCTATACCGCCCTTGTGATATTTGCTTTCGCTTATTTACTAGTAATGAGCGAAGAAGTGATTCATTTACGCAAGTCCAAGCCGGTATTGGTGGCGGCGGGTTTAATCTGGTTTCTTATCGCTATCTATTATCGGGGCAGTGGCCAGGAACATTTGGTCACTGAGGCATTTCGCCATAACTTATTAGAGTTTTCTGAGTTGATGTTGTTCTTGCTGGTGGCCATGACCTATATCAATGCCATGGAGGAGCGTCGGCTGTTTGATGGTTTAAGAGCATGGTTAGTCAGTAAACGCTTAAGTTATCGCCGATTGTTTTGGTTAACCGGTGTCTTGGCTTTTGTGATATCTCCAGTAGCCGATAACTTAACTACGGCGCTGCTAATGTGTGCGGTGGTCACCAAAGTGGCTAAGGACAACAGTCGCTTCATCAATTTGGCCTGTATTAACATTGTGATAGGTGCCAACGCTGGGGGCGCATTTAGCCCTTTTGGTGATATTACTACTTTGATGGTGTGGCAAAAGGGCTTGGTGATGTTTGGCCAGTTCTTTGATTTGCTGGCACCTTCGTTCGTTAATTTTGTTGTGCCTGCATTAATTATGTCGATGTTTGTATCGTCTGATGCGGTGGAAGCTGAGAATGAAACGGTGGAGTTAAAACGTGGTGCTCGGCGTATTGTACTGCTGTTTTTAATTACCATTCTGACCGCTGTGCTAGGCCATAGTTTATTCCACATGCCTCCGGTTATGGGCATGATGATGGGCTTGGGTTACTTACAATTTTTTGGTTTTTTCTTGCGGAAAACGTTGGCTAGAAGCCTTCATAAAAAAGCCGTTAACGCGATTGCTCAGCGCAATGATGCGCGCTTAAAAGCGCTGGGTAGTGTGGTGCCCTTTGATATCTTTAACCGGGTTGCGCGTGCCGAATGGGACACCTTGCTATTCTTTTACGGGGTAGTGGTATGTGTAGGTGGTTTGGGTTTCATTGGCTATTTGGAAATGGCTTCTAATGTGATGTACCTCAATTGGGATCCTACTTACGCTAATATTGCAGTGGGCGGACTTAGTGCCATTGTGGATAACATTCCGGTCATGTTTGCGGTACTCACCATGGAACCCAGTATGTCTTTAGGGCAATGGTTATTAGTGACCTTAACCGCTGGTGTGGGCGGTAGCATGTTGTCGATTGGTTCGGCTGCGGGAGTCGCTTTAATGGGGCAAGCTCGCGGGCATTATACTTTTATCAGTCATTTACGTTGGACACCGGTTATTGCCTTGGGGTATGCCGCGTCCATTGCTTGCCATTTAATCATTAACAGCCATTTATTTTAAGTAGCCACTACAGCACGTGAGATAAGCCACCTAAGGTGGCTTATTTTATGACTCGCTTACCAGCTCGCCAGGGCAGCGGGCTATTTCTCTTACTCCGCCTTGTTCATCCACTTGTTCTAAGATGACATCGAAACCCCAAAGCCGGTGCAGGTGTTTGATGACTTCGTGTTTACTTTTAGCCAAAGGGATTCCCTGATGAGGAATGTAACGCAGGGTTAAGGAGCGATCGCCCCGCAGGTTAACGTTGTGCACTTGAATATTAGGCTCAATGTTACTGAGATTATATTGGGCGCTTAGCGACTCTCTGATTTGCTGATAGCCATGGTCATCATGAATTGCTTTGACTTTCAGATAGGGTTTGTTTTCATTGTCATCAAGGGTGAATAGCTTGAGGTCGCGGATCACTTTGGGCGACAAGTACTGGCTAATAAAGCTCTCGTCTTTAAAGTTTTGCATAGCAAAGTGCAGCGTTTCTAACCAATCACTACCAGCAATCTCAGGGAACCAACGGCGGTCTTCTTCGCTAGGGTCTTCACAAATGCGGCGAATATCGCTCATCATGGCAAAGCCCAACGCGTAGGGGTTAATGCCACTAAAATAGGGGCTGTTGTACGACGGTTGCATGATCACATTGGTATGACTATGCAGCACTTCTAGAATGAAACGTTCACTCACTTTACCGTGGTCGAACAAGTGGTTAGTAATGGTGTAATGCCAAAAGGTGGCCCAGCCCTCATTCATCACTTGGGTTTGTTTTTGCGGATAAAAGTATTGGCTTATCTTACGTACAATACGCACAATTTCTCGTTGCCACGTTTCCAGTAGAGGTGCATGTTTCTCGATGAAATAAAGAATATTTTCTTCTGGTGAGGCTGGAAAGTGCGAGTGTTGTTGCTCTGCAGGCTCGCCTTTAGTGGGAATCGTTCGCCACAGTTCATTGATTTGGCTTTGTAGGTATTCTGCGCGAGCCTCTTGGCGCAGCTTTTCTTCTTCTAGGGAAATGGGGCTGGGGCGTTTGTAGCGGTCTACACCGTAGTTCATTAATGCGTGACAGGAATCGAGTAAATCTTCTACGGCTTGCTCGCCATAGCGGGCTTCGCACTTGCTGATGTAATTTTTGGCAAATACCAAGTAATCAATAATCGAACTGGCGTCGGTCCAGGCTTTAAACAAATAATTATTTTTGAAAAAACTATTGTGGCCAAAACACGCATGGGCGATCACTAGCGCCTGCATTGGCATGGTATTTTCTTCCATTAAATAGGCTATGCAGGGGTCGGAGTTAATTACGATTTCATAAGCTAGGCCCATTTGGCCACGTTTGTAGGTTTGCTCAGTTTGAATAAACTTTTTACCGTAAGACCAATGATGATAGCCAATAGGCATGCCAACACTGGAGTAGGCATCCATCATTTGTTCAGCGGTAATCACCTCAATTTGATTAGGGTAGGTATCGAGTTTGTAATGCTGGGCCACCTTTTCAATTTCTTGATGGTAGAGCTCCAGCATTTCAAAGGTCCAGTCTGGACCGTCGGGCAACAGGTCTTTTTTGCTCATTTGGCCCTCACACACTTGTTTTTTTGAAGAGGTCTCTAAAGGTCGGCAATATTTCGTCGGGTGTAGTGATATGCCGTATAGAGAAATTGGAGAAAATTTCAGTGAGTTGCTCATATTCGTGCCACAAACTTTGATGGGCGCGATTGGTGATTTCGATATAAGCGTAATGACGGCTACATGGCAAAATATGTTTTTCTAAAATTTGTCGACATTTGGGGGAGTCGTCGGCCCAGTTGTCACCGTCAGAGGCTTGTGCTGCATAGATGTTCCATTGATTTTTGGGGTAGCGCTGCTGAATAATTTCTTCCATTAAATTAAGTGCACTAGAAACGATGGTGCCGCCAGTCTCTTGGGAGTAGAAAAACTCTTGTTCATCCACTTCTTTGGCTTGGGTATGGTGGCGAATAAATACTACGTCGATTTTTTCATAGCTACGGGTTAAGAACAGATAGAGCAATAAGTAGAAACGTTTGGCCATATCTTTAGTGGCTTGATCCATCGAGCCAGACACATCCATCAGGCAAAACATGACCGCCTGACTGCTTGGCACGGGGTGTTTGGCGAAGTTATTAAACTTAAGATCGAAAGTATCAATAAAGGGAATGCTGGCGAGCTTTTGTTTTAATTCTGCGATTTCTTTTTTCAATGCCTCTATGTCGCTGTGCGGCACTTGAGGATCGGATTGTTGCTCCAGTAATTGCTGCTCTAAAGCACGTAATTTACGACGTTTTTCTCCGCCCATTGCCATGCGCCGAGCGAGCGAATTTTGCAAAGAACGAACCACATTAATGTTGGCCGGAACGCCGTCATTGGTGAAGCCTGCGCGGGCCGTTTTGTATTCGACAATACTGTCTACGTCAGTTTCTTGCAGATTCGGCAGTTCTAAATCATCAAATAAAATATCCAAATATTCGTCTTTGGAAATATTAAATTGAAAGTCTTCGTTGCCTTCTCCTTGGTCACTGGCATCTCCATCGCCGCTACCTGAACCCTCGCCTTGCGGTGGGCGTTCAATTTTGTCGCCGGTGCCAAATTGGTCATTGCCGGGTAGGGTGCGTTGGCGGTGGCCGCCCTCTCCCTGATGGAAGAAGGGCTCGGTAATGTCTTTATGAGGAATACTGATGCTTTCGCTGTTTTCAAGATCTTGAATACTGCGTTGATTCACCGCATCGTTAACTGCGCGCTTTATTTGGCTTTTATAACGGCGAATAAAGCGCTGGCGGTTAACCGCGCTTTTATTTTTGCCGTTCAAACGTCGATCGATAAAATGAGCCATAGGCGCCCTCCATCAAATCTATGAAGATTTACGAACGCGTAAATACCATTCAGATAACAAACGCACCTGCTTGCGGGTATAACCTTTTTCCATCATTCTGGCGACAAAATCATCGTGTTTCTTCTGATCGTCCACCGAGGTTTTGGCATTAAAGGAAATAACCGGTAACAGATCTTCGGTATTAGAGAACATTTTCTTCTCAATGACTGTACGCAGTTTTTCGTAACTGGTCCAGTTGGGGTTTTTACCATCGTTGCTGGCTCGGGCACGTAATACAAAGTTAACGATTTCATTACGGAAATCTTTGGGATTACTGATGCCGGCTGGTTTTTCAATTTTTTCCAGCTCGGCATTGAGTGCCGCCCGATCAAATAGCTGACCAGTATCAGGGTCTCGGTATTCCTGATCTTGGATCCAGAAGTCAGCATAGATGACATAACGGTCAAAGATATTTTGCCCATATTCAGAGTAAGACTCTAAATAGGCGGTTTGAATTTCTTTACCTATAAAGTCTACGTACCTAGGGATTAAATAACCTTTAAGGTGTTCTAGGTAACGGTCTGCCACGTCTTGGCTGTATTGCTCACGCTCAATTTGTTGCTCTAGTACATAAAACAAATGTACCGGGTTAGCCGCAACTTCGCTGGTATCAAAGTTAAATACACGGGATAAGATTTTGAAGGCAAAGCGAGTGGATAAACCTTCCATGCCTTCGTTTACTCCAGCAAAATCGCGGTACTCTTGATAGGATTTAGCTTTAGGATCGGTATCTTTAAGCGTTTCACCATCATAGACGCGCATTTTTGAATAAATGCTGGAGTTTTCTGGATCTTTAAGTCGAGATAACACCGAAAATTGTGCCAGTAATTCAAGCGTACTAGGGGCGCACTTAGCGGTGCTCAGTTCACTGTTATCCAGTAGTTTTTGGTAGATTTTGATTTCTTCACTTACCCGTAAACAATAAGGCACTTTAACGATATAAACCCGGTCTAAGAAGGCCTCGTTGTTTTTGTTGTTTTTAAAGCTTTGCCACTCAGATTCATTGGAGTGGGCAAGAATGATGCCTTCAAAGGGAATCGCCGAGAGCCCCTCGGTGCCATTAAAGTTACCTTCTTGAGTGGCCGTCAATAGTGGGTGTAGCACCTTGATTGGCGCCTTAAACATTTCGACAAATTCCATTAAGCCTTGGTTAGCACGACATAGTGCTCCAGAGTAGCTATAGGCGTCGGGGTCATTCTGAGCAAAATGCTCAAGCTGGCGAATATCCACTTTACCTACCAAAGAGGAAATATCCTGGTTGTTTTCGTCCCCCGGTTCGGTTTTAGCAATGGCTATTTGATGCAAAATAGAGGGGTAGCATTTCACCACTTTAAACTTGCTAATGTCGCCGCCGTACTCTTTAAGCCGTTTGGCTGCCCAAGGAGACATAATGGTTTTTAGGTGGCGTTTATTAATGCCGTACTCTTGCTGAAGAATATTCGCGTCTTCATTGGGGTCGAATAAACAGAACGGATGGTCGTTTACCGGTGAACCTTTTAAGCGATAAATAGGCACTTGTTGCATCAAGGCTTTTAGTTTCTCTGCCAATGACGATTTACCACCACCCACTGGACCTAATAAGTACAAAATTTGTTTGCGTTCTTCTAGGCCTTGAGAGGCATGTTTGAGGTAGGAGACGATTTGCTCAATGCTGTCTTCCATACCATAAAATTCTTTAAAAGCGGGATAACGAGCAATAACGCGATTCGAGAACAGCCGACTGAGACGTGGATCTTTAGAGGTGTCCACCATTTCGGGCTCGCCAATAGCAAGCAATAAACGTTCAGCAGCACTGGCATAAGTACTGGGCTGTTCTTTACAAAGAGTGAGAAATTGGTCGAGCGACAGCTCCTCTTCCTGAGCTTGCTCATAACGCTGTTGATAATGGTCAAAGATACTCATGGCCTAGGCCTCCTAAAACAAGCTATCTGTTAAAAAAGATAGAATTTGGAAACAAGAGATTTCATGAAGCGTTAAAATAAGTTTATACCAAAGTAAAAATAAATTAATAAAAAATAAGCAATTTTTTAGCAAGCTTGAGTCAATCTCGGTGGCTGTGTTAGGGTAGATTGTTGATCCTCTTCGTTGTTTTAATGAGCCTTTCCAGCGGCTTAAATCTAGCTTTCATGTCTGTTTTAAGCCTTAATCGTCATTGTGACCATTAAGAAAATCATTGTTTCTTCAGCTTGTTAGTTTGTTCACATAAAGTTAATGAAATGTAAAATATTTAATTGATATTCTGTTGCATCGTGCTAATTTAGAACTGTAGCTTGAACCTTCTAGCTTTGGTCGGCAAGCACTACATCGAGGGGAGTAGTGCTGAAGGTTTCTAATAAGCACGTTTCCATTAGCTCTTGCTTTGCAAGAGCTTTTTTTTGAACTTATCGTTTAGGTCTGAGTTTGTTGCATTTTAACGCGCCAGTTTAGACTAAAGGATAGCTTTGCCTTTCTTTGTTTCTTTTGTCTTATAAATCAGTGCTGTATAGATTTTTGTTGAGCTTTGCAATTTGCTGGCTCGTTCGGTCCGTGCGTTCAATACCAAAGTCTAAGTTTAAAAGGTTTAATAAGCTTCTAAGTTGTTATGTAACATTTTGTTAACTTTGTTCCGGTTTCGTTTGTGGTATAGCTGGGCTGAAGTGTTAGCCAAGGGTGTACGACAACAACACATGGATATTCAAACCTGGGCATTTGTTTTTATTGCGTCGAGTTTTACTCTTTATCTGATTATCGCGGTTTGGGCTAAGGCTTTTACCACTGGAGACTTCTACGTAGCTAGTGGGCGGATCCACCCCTTAACAACTGGCATGGCTGGTGCGGCTAATTGGATGTCTGCGGCCTCGTTCATTTCTTTAGCCGGTATGATTTCTTTAATGGGCTACGACAGTAGCGTCTATTTAATGGGCTGGACCGGTGGCTTTGTGTTGCTAGCCTTGTTGTTGGCGCCTTACTTAAAACGGTTGGGCGAATACACCGTAGCCGGTTTTTTTGCGCGCCGTTTTGGCGCAAGTGCGCGTATCGTTGCGGTGGTCTTTACGGTATTTATTTCATTTATTTATGTGGCCGGACAGATGCGGGGAGTCGGTTTAGTTTTTGCCCGTTTCCTAGATGTTGATATCTCCCTAGGTGTATTGTTAGGTGTGATTATCGTGTTTGTATATGCCGTATGGGGAGGCATGAAAGGGATTACCTATACTCAAGTTGCCCAATATTGCGTGTTAATTTTTGCCTTTTTGTTACCCGCTTTTTTTACTTCCTTCAGCCTAACTGGCCAATGGTTGCCGCAACTTGGGCTGGGCGCAAACTTGCATGATACCAACGTTTACTTGTTGGATAAGCTCGATGCTCTGTCTGTTGAGTTGGGCTTTTCTCTGTTTACTGAAAGTCATCAAGTGATGCTGGATAGGATATCCATAGCCGCAGCTTTGATGATGGGCACGGCTGGCTTGCCTCATGTTATTATCCGTTTTTATACCGTTGCCCGAGTCAAAGATACACGTATTTCGATCGCTTACGCCTTGGCATTTATTGCCTTGTTATATAGCGTTGCGCCTGCGGTTGGTGCGTTTGCCAAGGTTAACATTATTCAATCAATTAATGGCAGCGAACTGCTCGGAGTGGCAATAGAGCAGCAGCCCGCATGGCTAGATAACTGGCAACAACTTAGCTTAGTCAATTGGTCCGATAATAACGGCGATCAGCGCTTATTTTATTCGGGAGACCTACGCAATGAGGTGTTTATTAATCCAGATATCGTGATGTTAGCTTCTCCTGAATTGGCCGATTTACCCAATTGGGTTGTGGCTTTGCTAGCCGCTGGTGGTTTAGCGGCAGCGTTATCAACGGCCGCAGGATTGGTACTGGTGATTAGTAGTACCCTCGCTCATGACTTGGTAAAGCAGACCTACGCCAATAACTTAACTGAACGGCAGGAATTAAAAATTGCTCGTATTTCGGTGGTACTGGTGATTGTCGCTGCGGGGTATCTGGGAGTGCGGCCACCAGCTTTGGTTACCGAGGTAGTTGCAATAGCGTTTGGTTTGGCTGCCAGTACCTTGTTTCCGGCGCTCATTTTGGGCATCTTTGTTCGGCGAATAGGCTGGCCAGCGGTATTGGCCGGCATGCTGGTGGGTTTTGGCTTCAGCTTTTCCTATATCGTCTTCTTTAAATTTTTGGCGGTTCAGTATAACTATGGTGATTATTGGCTATTAGGCATTTCTCCCGAGGGTATTGGTAGTGTGGGTATGTTGCTTAATTTTGCTATTGCCTTATTGCTTCAATATAAATGTAAGCCGGCACCGCTATCGGCTCAGGCCATGGTGCTGCGCTTACGTCGACCTTAGTGGCATATATGCAGCTAAGCTCGTTTGCTTATCGCCAGTTTTACCCACTTCAACTAGGCTTTAAAGGCAGATGTAATGCTGGTTTTAATGAATGCAAATTGGGGCTGGGTTGAGGTTGTTGCAGCCAAGGTAAGCTAATATCAGGGATGTTATCGCATGAGACTCATATTTGTGCATGGCTGGAGCGTGACCCATACTTCTAGCTACGGTGATTTACCCCAGTCTCTGGCTACGGTAGGCAAGGCGCTAGGTTTATCTATCGATATCAAACACATCTATTTGGGTAAATACATCAGCTTCCATGATGAAGTGTCTATGGATGATATAGCCCGAGCAATGCAGCGAGCTTTAGAAGATCTGCCCGATAATCGGCCAAGCCTTCAGCCCTTTTCTTGTATTACTCATTCCACAGGAGGGCCAGTAGTTCGTTATTGGCTGGATAAGTATCATTCTGAAAATAGCGTTCAGCCACTTCCTTTAGAACACTTATTGATGTTGGCGCCAGCCAATCATGGCTCGAGTTTAGCGGCACTTGGCAAGCAGCGAGTTGGTAGAATTAAAGCGTGGTTTTCAGGTGTAGAACCGGGGCAGAGAGTACTTGATTGGTTAAGTCTAGGCAGTGAGGGGCAGTGGCGTTTGAATCAGCGCAACCTACACTACAATTATTTGGCCAAAGGCTGTTATCCCTTTGTTTTTATTGGGCAAGCCATCGACAGCAAGTTTTACGACTTTCTAAATAGCTATTTGGTTGAAGCTGGGTCTGACGGGGTAGTACGAGTGGCGGGAGCGAATATGAATTACCGCTATTTGGCGTTACAGCAATCGCCGCAGCGGATCGCTAAAGTAACTCCCAAATGTTACCAACTTAGAGCCAGCGATAGTCGTGCGGTGCGTATTGCCCAAGCTGTACCCTTGGCGGTATTTAGTCAATTTAGCCATTCGGGGCGAAAAATGGGCATTATGGCCAATAAGGCGGGTAGTGCTGAACATCAACTGTTGGTAGAACAGTTGCTCGCCTGCTTAAAGGTAGATAGCGCGAACGCTTACCAACAGCGTTCCGCCGAGATGCAGTTGTTTACCAAGCAGCAACAGGCATTGCCTCCAACAGATAAAAAACAGCCAATGGCGAGGTACTGCATGCTGGTGATTCGAGTGTGCGACCAATATGGTGAGACTATAGAACATCATGACTATGATATTTTGCTGTTGGCTGGAAAGGCCTATAAACCCAACCAACTACCCAAGGGATTTTTAGTCGACAAGCAAATGAATACTCAGTCGCATTGTTTGGTTTACTATCTTGATGCCGATAAGATGTCGCAAATTAAAGATGGCTGTTTTGGTATTCAGGTATTGGCCCGTCCCAGTAAGGGGTTTAGCTTTTACCACAATGCCCAGTTTCGCTCTGAAGGTTTAGCCATTGAGCAGGTATTTGCCGCTAATCAAACCTGCTACTTAGACATTAGCTTGCATCGAGAAGTGGATGAAAATGTGTTTCGTTTTGTTGCTGCAGACAAACCTAGAGCCAGTTTTAAAGGCATTAAACCCTCAGGCAACGAACTTGATTAAGTCCCTATAAAGGTGAGTTATTTTTGAAAAATGTAATTAAGCGATTAATCGTGAAGGTATTTCCTTGGAATTTGTTGAGCGCATTTTTATTGTTGCTAAGTTATAGCCACAGCTCGCAGGCCAGCTGTGCAGAACAGCCATTTCAATGTTGGCGGTATAGTGGCGACCAGGAACAAAGCCTTAGCTGCGATATTAAGATTTGCGCTAACGCTAACAGCATGGATATTTATTGGTCTTTAGCCGACGGCACGGCTATTCATGAACATGGCGAACGGCAGCAAACACAGATTTTACTTAATCAGCAGCCAGCATTTGCACTGCCGCAGGCCATTTTGCAAGATGAACTGCACTGTATTAGTTCTGATCAGCAAGTGATTTATTGTGTGTCTGGCTTGTCGATATAACGCTTAGCTATTTAGCGCGAGCTGATTGACCGGCATTATTTTGTCATTTACTTAATTGCTAGCGTAAGGCACGCTACACTCTAAGCCACTAAATTTAATTACTATTTGGAGTTAAGCTATGTTTAAGGCACTGGTACTCGAGCAAGTTGAGAAACAAACGAAAGCAAGTATTCAGCAACTGGAAGACAGCGCGCTTCCCGAGACAGATGTGGTGGTTAAAGTTGACTACTCTTCGCTTAATTACAAGGACGGCTTAGCTATTACTGGTAAAGGTAAAATTGTTCGCCAGTTTCCGATGGTGCCCGGTATTGACCTCGCCGGACAGGTAGAAAGCTCACACGACCCACGTTTTGCCAGCGGCGATAAAGTAGTGCTTACCGGTTGGGGGGTCGGTGAAGGACATTGGGGCGGAATGGCTGAAAAAGCCAGCCTAAAAGCCGATTGGTTGGTTGCTTTACCCGATGGTTTATCGGCCAAACAAGCCATGATCATCGGTACTGCGGGTTTTACCGCCATGTTATGTGTACAAGCATTGGTTGATGCCGGTATCACGCCTGAATCTGGCGAGGTTTTAGTCACTGGCGCTAGTGGCGGTGTAGGCTCGGTTGCAGTGTGTCTACTGGCTCAATTAGGTTATCAAGTTGCCGCAGTAACAGGTCGAGTGGAGCAAAATAGCCAATTACTCACCGACTTAGGCGCTAGCCGCGTGATTGACCGAGCTGAATTTGCCGAGGCGGCTCGGCCCCTAGAGAAGCAGCTCTGGGCGGGCGCAGTGGATACAGTGGGTAGCAACATGTTGGCCAAAGTCTTGGCGCAAATTGACTACAACGGTGCTGTTGCTGCTTGTGGTTTAGCTGGCGGTTTTGATTTGCCTACTACTGTAATGCCATTTATTTTGCGTAATGTGAGTTTGTTAGGCATTGATTCGGTGAATTGTCCTAGCGCGAAACGGGTTAAAGCGTGGCAACGTTTATCCGAGCTATTACCCGATAGCTATTATCAGCAAGCTTGTACCGAAGTTAGTTTGGAGCAAGTGCCAGAATACGCAGAAGCTATCACCAATGGCCAGGTTACTGGTCGCGTGGTGATAAAGCTGTAAGCACATTCCTAATTTGCTTAAAAGCCGGCTTTATGTCGGTTTTTTATTGCTCTTTATTGGAGTCTTTTGCGCCTATGGCCTCCCTTATTGCTTATGAGTGCAAGTTTTGTAGAGGGCGAACGTTCAGCTAACTAGCCTAAATATTGTATTATTTTTAAGGTTGTTTAACCTCAAAGCCGGATCTTTGTTTGTCTTAAATAGGCGAAAACTTAGTCAACTAATGGCTGTGCTATGCCGAATATTTGGCGTTGTTGGAATAGATTAAGCGGCTGTTTATATATTTAAGAAAATGAAATTTTATTGTTAAGTTATTGCTGCAATTAGAAAACGTGAATAGAGGGCGAGCCTTGCTTGACGCTTTATTGGCAGCAGAGGGGAAATTATCGCGAACAACTGAACATATATGTTGTTTGGGGCTAGGTGCAATAGAGCATTTGCAGTAACATTAGTCATACTTAATGGGTTAACTGTTTTATTAGCCATGGTTATTGCCCAATGGTTATGGCTAATACAATATTTCTTCAAGGTTCATTTATGTCTAATGGTTTTACACCTATAAAAGGGGCTGCTCGTAGCCTGCATTTACAGGTCGCCAGAGAGATTGCTCGGCGAATTTTATCGGGAAGCTTAGTGCAGGGCAGTATTATTCCCGGCGAATTGGAGTTGTGCCAACAGTTCGGTGTTAGCCGAACCGCCTTAAGAGAAGCGATTAAATTGCTGAACTCTAAGGGCTTGCTTGAGTCTCGGCCCAAAATTGGTACGCGAGTGCGAGACCGCGAATATTGGAATTTTTTAGACCCTCAATTGCTTGACTGGATGTTGGGCTTAGAAAATACCGAGTTTGCTTACCGTGAGTTTTTAGCGCTACGGCGTGCTATAGAGCCTGAAGCGGCAGCCTTAGCTGCGCGTAATGCCACAGCCGAATTACGCATGCGCTTATCGGAAGTCTTTCAGGCGATGATGGCCTCAGTATCAAGCGATGGAGACTTAAGCGCTTGGGCTGACTTGGATATGGAATTTCACCGTTTAATTTTCTTATCCACTGAGAATCGTTTTTATATTCCTTTTGCTAACGTATTACGGGTGATGTTTGTCAGTTTTATTGACCGCGCCTCACAGCAAAGCGGACCGCTTATTGAAGAACATAAAGCAATTTATGATGCCATTATGGCTGGCAATGCCGAGAAAGCGCGCCAAGCCAATTTGCTTTTGTTAGACAAATATAATCAAGGCATGCAGCCGAGTTAGCCTTTCAACGACGGTTAATGTGTCACAATTAAGATGAAAGCCGCTTATTAACAGCGGCTTTTTTCTTCGCGTTGTTGTTATTAGAAGCATTAAATTTACCGGCCAAATCTTGGCTCGTTAAGCTCTTTTTCTATTTATCTCTTTGGTAATTGTGGTTATTTAGTAATCGTTGTAAATGAGGCCTAGACTGGGCTGACTAGGGCTAATCGGAAGTCTGGGTAATGCGCTTTTGTTAAAAAATTACTTGAAATGGGAGTGATTGTAAATGTTAGCGACAAAACCTATTTTATGAAGTCCTCCGCAAGGGAATGAGCGGGAAGTGAGCTACACTAATGAGGACTATCTATATTTGCGCTTTGTAGAGCTTAAGAGTGAAGAGCAAGCAATCAAGCAAGTAATATGGTCTTGGTATTGTCATTTAGCTTTTTCTGTAACAGCTGTTGAAGTCATTATGACGATTTCGAGGACAAGCATAGAACTTACTCTTCAAAGCTCTCAAATCGGTGGTTTACCACTGAAAGGATGTCTATTGTCGTGCTGTGTGGCGGTGTGTTAATCCAAAATTGGGGTTTACCCTGGAACCCTCAAATTTGGAAACGCCAGACCTTGGTTGAGGAGATCGACATCCATATATTTTCATAGCGCATCTGGGTCGTCGCTAGCATTTTAAATAAACATGGATGTACAAATAATGGTGAGATTTATTTTCATTTTATTGCTCTTAAGCTTGCCGATATCTGCGGCAGAGAGTGCGAAAAAGAAAATCACGCTGGTTTATGAAGTAAAACCTAATCCGCCATTTTATTTAGGTGAAGGCAGTGATATTGATTGGAGAAAGCCTGGAATCACCCTAGAAGTCTTAAAGTTACTAGAAAGTAAATTAAACATAGACATTGAGTTTAAACGCAGGCCCTGGCTGAGAGGGCTTAAGGAAGTAGAAGCCAACGTGGCTGATGGGATTTTCCACGCTAGTTTCAAGCCGGATCGTTTACAAATTGGTCGTTATCCCATGAAAAATGGTCTACTAGATGTTAGTCGGAAAATCATGTCGCAGTCATATGCTCTCTATAAACATAAAGACTCACCTCTACAATGGGACGGTCAAGCATTAACAAACCTTAATGGAGATATTGGAGCGGTAAGAGGGTACGCTGTTATTGGAACGATAGAAGGACTTGGAGTGCCGGTGTATGAAGTGAGTTCGCAAGTGAATGGATTAATGATGCTCAAAGCGGGAAGGATTGCTGCTTTTGCGGATATAGCAACGATGACCGATTTCCAAATAAAGTTACAGCCTGAGGAATTTAAAGACATCATTAAAATATCCCCTCCTTTTGCAGCAAAAGATTACTTTTTAATGTTTTCTCATCAATTCGTGCATGAGAATCCTCAGCTCGCTGAAGCGATATGGGACTCTATTAGAGAGCTTCGTGATTCTCCGCAATATAAGCTCATTGTTGATAAATACTATTCAACCTGTAGCTCAGCATGCAGATAGATAAAGACCAGAACAGAAGAGCCAGTAATATAGTATGGTTACCTGCTTCCCCCGCATTTAGTCGCTATAGCTGAGAGTAACGCGCTAGCCTTATTGGTTTATCGCAATACCAATACCGATACTTTGATTGGACTTGTTGTAATCAATTAGCGACTCACCGTAGCCATTAAAGTACTT
>NZ_JBNKPP010000188.1:0-1665 GCF_050295395.1 Agarivorans sp. | reverse complement strand
CAAACCGGCTCTGGCACCAGCTCTAATATGAATGTAAATGAAGTAGTGGCAAGCCAAGCCAGCGAACTATTGGCCGATAAAGTACACCCTAACGACCATGTAAACCGCTGCCAAAGCAGCAATGATGTAATACCCGCAAGTATCCAAATTAGCAGCCTACGGCAACTAGAAGGTTCTCTTTATCCAGCAATGGACGTTCTCAGTTCGCGTCTTAAACAACTGGCCAAGCAGCTCACCAATACCCTTAAAACAGGCCGCACTCACCTAATGGATGCCATGCCGATAACGCTTGGCCAAGAACTCAGCGTTTGGCAACAGCAACTGAGCCACGCCCAAGCTCAGCTAAAACTCAGCGCCCAAAACCTTTATGCCCTGCCCTTGGGCGGCACTGCGGTGGGTAGCGGAGTCAATTGCCATCCCCGTTTTGCCACACTAGCCTGCCACTACTTACAACAACTAGACCAGTTACCTTGGACTCCCGCCGCCCTGCCCGCCTTATATATGAGTAGCCAAGATCACCACCTAGCCCTTGCCTCTGCGCTAAAAGGCCTTGCCGTATGTTTACTCAAAATGGCCAATGACTTACGCTGGATGAACTCTGGCCCCACCGCTGGTTTACAAGAAATTCGTTTAAGCGCATTACAACCGGGCTCTTCGATCATGCCCGGTAAAGTTAATCCGGTGATCCCAGAGGCCGTGGCCATGATCGCCGCAGAGGTGATTGGTAACGAAACCAGCATTTGCATCGCCGCTCAGTCTGGCAACTTTCAACTCAACGTCATGCTGCCACTGATTGCCGAGAAATTACTCTCTAGCATCGAGCTACTCAGCCAAGCCTGCAGTGCCATGAGTGACAAAGTATTTGCCGACTTTCAAGTTAACAGCGAATACTTAACTCAAATATTGGCTAAAAACCCAATACTCGCTACCGCGCTAAACTCGGCTATTGGTTACGATTTAGCCGCCAAAATAGCCAAACGCGCCGATAAAGAGCAAAAAACTGTATTAGAAATAGCCTTAGAAGAAACCGACTTAGATGAAGCGCAGCTTAAAGCCCTATTAGATCCACTGCGCCTAGCAAAGCCTAAACAAAGCTAAGTGCGAACTAGAATCCTCGGTTTACTGGTAAAGAAGGGCCACAAGCAGTAACTAACAAGCCTACCGATTGTACTTGGCCATTATAAGACGCTAAAAAACCGGAAAGTAATAAGCCAATACCTAAGAGAAAATAACGAATGAAGTACTAAAAAAGACGCTTTAAGCGTCTTTAGCTTTAACCAAACAAAGTACAACTAGAGTTCAACAATCAGCACCTGCGTCTGCTTAGCGGCATAACGCCCAGCAGCTTGCTCATTTGCCTGAGCAGCAATTTGCTTAGCTTCTGGTAGCACTAACCAAAGCACCCGAGGTGTCTCAAACAAAGTGCTTTCTGGAGCGCCAGCGGCATCTAGCTTTTCAAAATTAACAGACACCGTTAATACCAGTTGCTTAGATGAAATCGCTCGACCAAACGCTGGTCCCATTTGATGCACCGGATACCAGATACTACTAGGTTTGTATTTGTTGCCCGCTTTTAAGTACAGCGCATAGCCCATTTGCTCACTGCCAGCTTTGCCCCGTTGGTACACCCGCAAGGGCTGCTGTAGGAAGTAACCGCCAGCAAAA
>NZ_JBNKPP010000187.1:0-2417 GCF_050295395.1 Agarivorans sp. | reverse complement strand
CAACACCGCAGATTTTGGACACTGGGGATTACAAGGTTTACCTCGCGCCAGCGGGAACCACTAATGTGAGCTACACCACGGCAAGCATTAACTTTAAAACTAAGGTGCCCTATAAGTTGGTTTTACGGGAAAGCTTTGGTGCTTCGGATGCCAAAATCAGCTTAGATAGTATCGATTCGACCACCAATGTGCGTAACCATGTTGCCCTTGAAAGCAGCGTCGATTTTAGGGTATTCAATGGCTTGGCAACGCACAATGTCGATGTCAAAGTGGTGAGTAATAAACAAGAAGCCCTATTTAGCAATGTGGCTCCTTTTGGCGTGACTGCTTATCAAGGCGCTGAGTTTAATGACTTTGGCGTGAGCGTATTTGACCATACTAGCCAAGCTAAATTGCTCGACAATGTGCTGATTACCCTTAATCAGGACGATATCAAAACCATCTTCATCTACGAGCAAACTACCGAAGAAGGTAGCCAAGTGAAGGCGATGGAGATGAAGCAAACGCAAACGCCGAGTCCCTACAGCTTCAAGTTTGATATCGTCAGTTTTGCTGACAAGAGTAACCTGACGTTGTACTTCTTAAAGGCGAACGACACCATCGAAACTGCAGCCTATAAGATCAGTGCGGTTAATCCAACGGCGCCACAGTCGTTAGTGGTGCCAAAAGGTGAGTATTCCATCAAGGTGATCGCGGTGGAAAATGGCACTAAAACCGTGGTTTATGCATCAGAGATGATGGATTTTAATAACGAAGATAATGTCACTATGGTGCTGAATAAGGACACTTCAACCAGCTTTGGCTATAACCTCGTTAAGCTTTAATCGCTTAGGCTGGGTTCAATAAATTGGGCAATAAAAAAGCACTACCTTGGTAGTGCTTTTTCGTATTATGCGGCGTTATTCCGACAGTTTTAGCTCTTGGCCAGGCTTAATAATGCTCTTGGCATTCAGTTGGTTCCACTTCATTAAATCCGCGAGTTTTACTTTGTTTTTACGCGCGATTTTATCTAACGAGTCACCGGACTTTACCTTGTAAGTGCTAGCTTTCGCGGCTGGCTTATCTGCGGTTTTATTGCTGGTTTTAGCCTTAGCCGATTGAGACGTTGTTTGAGCTTTGCTCTGTTTTGGCGTTTCGATCGAGGCGTTATCTTCGCTGCTCATCGGCGTTAACAGGGTCAACTCTTGACCGATTTTAATTCTATCGGAGTTGAGGTTGTTTGCCTGCTTTAACTCTTTGACTGAAATGTCAAATTTCGCAGCAATTGTGCCTAGGCTATCGCCGGATTTCACAATGTAGCTCTGGCTGTCGTAACGTTTTTGCGCGGACAACTGGTGCTGATTTTCTTGATATTGGCCGATGTTTTCAATCGGTAGGGCGATTTGGTATTTGCCCTTACTTGGGATCACGCTTTGACGATAACCTGGGTTATAGGTTTTAAACTCCGCCTTAGTGAGCCCTGCAGCATTGGCGATTTGGCTTATTTCAACGCCATTGGGAGCAGGTAAACGCTCTAAAAATGGGCGGTTGGCAATCGGCATCACCTTGAGATTGTAATGGCTAGGTGCGCGGATAATTTGAATAAAGGCGAGCCACTTAGGCACTGTTTGTACTTGGCGCGCTGGAATATTCAGCGACCAGAAATCCGTGGGTTTACCCTTCGCTTTGTTTCTATCGATAGCGGCTTTGATCACTAGCTCGCCACTGTTATAACCCGCAACGGCGTTGATCCAGTCGTTACCTAAGGTGTCGTGCAAGTGCTGTAAATAGTCGAGCACGGCATCGGTCGAGGCCAGTGCATCTTTACGGCCATCGTAGGCCGAGTTGATGGTCAGGCCAAAATTACGTCCCGTCGCAGGGATCATTTGCCAGAGTCCGGCGGGGCCATTTGCCTGAGCGAGTGGGTTATAACCGCTCTCGACAATTGGCAGGAGTGCCAGTTCGAGCGGCATATTACGGGCTTCGAGCTGGCTGACAATATAGTACAAAAATGGCTCTGCGCGCTGGGTCACCTGAGTCATAAACTTTTGCTTATCATCGAAAAAGTTACGCTGCTTGCGGACTTCGGCATCGTCATGCACATCAATAGTGCGGGCGTGTTGGATTTTTTCCCACACATCGGTATAGCGCTCGTCGATAACGTCCTTTTCAACATGCTGAGGTTGTGCAATGTGTTCGCTATTGCCTTCGGCTTCTGGCAAGGCTGCGGCGTATTCCGTAGGCGAAGTTTGCGCCGACGTGGTTGCACAGCCGCTGAGCTGGCCCATCAAGATGGCGACCACGAGTGCAGCTAAGGCATGGGGTTGGCGAAAGGTTTTCCGCATGATTGTCCTGTAATCTGTGATGACTTGGTATTCCATGATTTGGCACATGCTAATCTGTTTTCGCATTTGTGAATAGCTTTGCTGGAAATTTGA
>NZ_JBNKPP010000186.1:0-5405 GCF_050295395.1 Agarivorans sp. | reverse complement strand
CGGGTGGTAAAGCCCACAACAGCGAATAGCCGTTAGGTTCATCTTCCCCAGCTATTCGCTGCTTATGCCTCTCATCCAGACGGGCATCATCAGATACATTCAACCATTAAGCGCCGCGGCTCCAAGCAAAGTACTTACTTAAATAGTGAAGCACTTTTTGTGGGGCGTGGTTTCTTTTCCATTCACCAGCCACATACTTGTTGGCTTCCATCATGGTGGGATAGGCATGAATGGTGCCGAGGATCTTGTTTAAACCTAAGTTGTGTTTCATGGCTAGGCTAAACTCGGCTAATAGTTCGCCGGCTTGCTCACCCACAATGGTCGCTCCGAGTATTTTGTCTTTACCCGGCACCGTTAATACTTTAATAAAACCTTGTTTGGCTCCATCGGCGATGGCACGGTCTAACTCCGCTAGTTGATAACGGCTGACTTCATAATCGATTCCCTGAGCTTTAGCTAGCTGTTCGTTTAAGCCGACTCGGGCAACCTCGGGGTGGGTATAGGTGGCAGCGGGGATCACTCGATAGTCGGCTTTAAACTTTTTCACTGCGCCAAATAGCGCATTTACCGCCGCATACCAAGCTTGATGAGCGGCAACATGGGTAAACTGGTAGGGGCCGGCCACATCTCCCACGGCGAAAATATTGGGGTATTTGGTTTGCAAATGGGCATTTACCGCAATGGTGCCGTTGTTATTGTGTTGTATGCCTAGTTGTTCTAAGCCAAAGCCTTGAGTATTGGCCACGCGGCCCAGCGCCAAAATAAGCTTGTCAAAATACAGGCTGTGCTGTTGGCCATCTTTGTCCAGAATGACTTTGCTTCGCCCATCTTCGCGCTCAAAGGCCTGAGCCTTCCAGCCTAGAAATAGCTCTATGCCTTCTAGGCGAAATTGCTGTTCGATTAACTGGCTCACTTCATCGTCTTCTCTTACCAATAAGTGCTCGGCCATTTCCACCATTGTGACGCGCGAGCCTAAGCGGGCAAAACTTTGGCTAAGCTCACAGCCAATAGGGCCTCCGCCTAATACCAAAAGCTGTTCTGGGCGTTGTTCTAATTGCCATAGAGTGTCAGAGCTTAAATAGTCTATCTCGGACAAGCCGGGAATGGGCGGCACCGCTGGGCGGGCGCCAGTGGCAATTACAATGTTTTGGCTGGTAATACGCTGGCCGTTCACTTCGATTTCCCAAGGGCTATGGATGTAGGCTTCGCCTTGAATACACTCTACGCCAAGTTGTTGATAACGCTCTACCGAGTCATGCGGTTCAATCTCTGCGATCACTTGTTTTACTCTTGCCATTACTTCGCCAAAGTCGGGCAGTTGGGCTTGAGCCGGGTAACCAAAACGCTCCGCTTGCTTGGCCTGATAAGCAAACTTGGCACAGCGAATTAAGGCCTTAGAGGGCACACAACCGGTGTTTAGGCAGTCACCGCCCATGCGGTGTTTTTCAATCAAGCTCACTTTGGCTTTAACCGTGGCGGCTATGTAGGCGCTAACCAAGCCACCAGCGCCAGCGCCAATCACGATTAAGTTGTTATCAAAACGCTTGGGTTTACTAAAGCCTGCATAGACGCGTTGTCGCTTAAGCCGATTAATAAACGCCTTGCTGAAGTAGGGAAGCAGCGCTAATAAGCTAAACGCAATGATTAAGGAGGGAGATAAGATCCCCGATAGGCTGTTGAGTTTAGCCAACTCGGTGCCTGCATTCACGTAAACAATAGTGGCTGGCAGCATGCCCACTTGGCTAACCCAATAGTAGGTTTTTAAGCGTAGTTGGCTTAGCGCCATCACTAAGTTGATCAGAAAAAATGGAAAAATAGGAATTAACCTAAGGCTGAATAAGTAAAAAGCGCCATCTTGGTTTATGCCTTGATTGATCTTGTGCAGCTTACTGGCGTAACGCGTTTCGATACTAGAGCGAAACAGGTAGCGGGCGGCAACAAAGGCAAGACTAGCGCCGATGGTACTGGCGAAGGACACAATGAGTACACCTTGAGCCACGCCGAATAAGGCACCAGCCAATAGCGTCAACAAAGCTGCGCCGGGAATCGACAGGGCAGTTACCACAATATACGTGATGAAAAACAGCATTGCGGCTAGCAGTGGCTGCTGATCAACTTGATCTAGCAGTGCTTGCTGATGTTGCTTTATCGTTTCGAAGCTAAGCCATTGGTTAAGATCAAACCACCAGAAAGCGGCTATGGCGAGGATGATAAGACTAAAAAGAGCGAGTTTGCGCAGTGACATAGTGGTTCTCTTAGTACAAGACTTAGTTAGCTAGACCGTTAACAGCATGATTTTATTTCGCTAATGACTAGCACGAATATAACTTAGAATAAATTCAGCCACCTGCGCGGCTTGGTTTAAGTTTAAATAGGGGATCGGGCTGTCAATCGGCTGATCGCTGGCAATAGCGATAATGTTGTTATCGTCGGGGTGGAGTAAAGGTTTGCTTAGTATTGGGCGATGAACCTCAATTTTTGCTATGTTGTTGTGGCGGTAGCCTTCTACCAAGACTAAGTCGCATTGCTGCCAGTTGACCCAATCTAGCTGTTGATTAAGCTGGTCGTGATCATCCTGTTGGCTAAAGTGGTAGCGCCGATTGGGGCAAGCCAATACCACTTCGCTGGCACCTGCGCTAACAAAGCGCTGGCTATCTTTACCCGGTTTGTCTAGCTCAAGCTGATGGTGGCTATGTTTAAGCACGCTCACTGCTAAACCTTGCTGGCTTAACAGGGGCAATAATTGGCTAATTAAGGTGGTTTTTCCGCTACCGCTAAAGCCAGCAAAGCCTATTACTGGTTTAGGCCAAGTTTGTCTCATTGACGCTTTCCTAAAGCTAATGTTCTCATTTACTTAAGCTTAACGGCATAATAGGTTTTAAACTGTAAAAAAAGCTTTAAACTGAGCGTTTAAAGAGAAATACCTTAAGGATTAGTGGATTGTTTTTGCGCTGTTGGCCGATATTGTTAGTACTGTTTACCTCTACAGTGGCTGCTTTAGAGTTTAGTTATCAAGGCTTAAGCGATGAAGCAGAAGATAATGTGAAGGTGTATCTCGAAGCGCAAAACTTTCCCGAGCATACCAGCCGCCGTCGAATAATTAGTGCCAGTTTAGAACAAGCAGACTTGGCGCTGCGAGCTTTAGGTTATTACCAAAGTAAAATACAAATCAGCGAGCAGGAAAAAGGACGTTTTCTGGTATCGGTTGATCAGGGGCGACCGCTCATCATTAGCCAGTTTAATTTTCAATTTAGCGGTGAGGCCACCCAAGATAGTCGCTTTACTAGCGCAGTAAGCAAAAGCGGTTTGGCAGAAGGCGCGGTATTTAGCCATGTGGCCTACGACAAGCTTAAGTCTGAATTTAACCATTTAGCTTCACGCTACGGTTATTTTGATGCGCAGTTTCATCAGGCCGAAATCAAAATTAGCATTAAACGCAACACCGCGGTGATCAACCTTAATTACGACTCGGGTGCTCGTTACCATTTTGGTGACGTGGTATTCACTAACCCTGAGCTACCCAGAACAATGTTTGCCAATTTGGCGGAGTTTAGCGAGAAAGACCGTTACGATTCCCAGTTGGTGGGTGAGTTTAATCAACGCTTAGGTGATACCGATTATTTTCAAGTGATATCGGTGCGTCCCGACATCGAAAATCGCCATGACAACAAGATTGATATTTTGGTTGGCTTGCAGTTAAAACACCGCGACATTTTTGAGGTGGGTGGGGGCATTACCACTGACGTAGGGCCAAGAGCGCGCTTAAAGTGGAATCGACCTTGGGTGAACATGCGTGGCCATAGTGTCACCTTGGAGCTGGAAGGTTCGGAGCCTAAGCAAAGCGCGCAATTAGTTTACCGTATTCCAATTGCTAATCCGGTAGATGACTATGTTGACGTACAAAGCGGTTTTATTCGCGAAAAAACCAATGATACCGAGAGTGAAAAAACCATTGTTTCAACCACTCGGCAATGGCGCTTAGAAGGCGATTGGCAGCCCGCGATATTTTTGAAATGGCAGCATGAACGCTATAAACAGGCTGAGCAGTCTTCGGTTACCGACTTGGTATTACCCGGCGCTAACTTTGCCCGCTTACGTACCCGTGGTGGTTTAGACCCTCATTGGGGCGATAACCTACAGGCCAGTGTTGAGCTTGGACATCCTTATTGGGGCTCGGATGTAGAGCTGCTGCGTTTTGCTGCCTTAGCTAAATGGCTACGTTCTTATCAAAATCATCGCTTGTTGGTGCGTTTTGATTTAGGCGGTATCTGGGTTGACGACATTAGTGATGTTCCAGCGTCGATGCGTTTCTTCGCCGGTGGCGACCAGAGTATTCGCGGTTACGACTATAAAACCATCGCCCCTCGAAATGAAAACGGCCAGTTAATTGGTGGTAAGTTCCTCACCGTAGGCAGCTTAGAATACAACTATCAGTTCGCTGAAAAGTGGCGTTGGGCGACTTTTGTGGACGCTGGCACCGCCACTAACGATTTCTCTGAGCCAGTTTCTTTGGGCGTGGGTATGGGGATCCGCTGGTTAACTTTGATTGGCCCCTTGCGCGTAGATTTAGCTGCAGGCCTGCAAAACGAATCTGATGCTTGGCGACTGCATTTTTCTCTAGGGCCCGATTTATGATTTTTAGAGTGGTCCGTTTACTGCTTATTGCTGTTAGTGCGCTGCTGCTAAGCGTAGTGTTGGCGCTGTCGTTTAGCCCAAGCACCGAGTGGATTTTGGCCAAAGTGAGTCAGTGGGTGGATGGCTTAACTATTAGTAAGCCGCAGGGAAATCTTTATTCGGGGATTTCTGCAGAACAAGTGATTTGGCAACAAACTGGCTTAAAGGTGCAGCTTGATGAGCTAAATATTAAGCTTGATTGGGTTTGCATTAGTCAAAGCCAACTGTGTGTAGAAAGTCTAACTAGTGAGGCCTTTAGCCTAGACCTAGATACCGAACAATTATTGGCCGACAGCAGCGACCAAGCTGAAGATACCGCGCCAAGCACTGGGACATGGCTACCGCCAGTGCCCTTTGTGTTAAAGGGTTTAAACGTAGCGAAAGCCAAGCTCGATATCGACGGTATACTGATAAGCTGGCAGCAATTGCAGGGCCAAGCCCACTGGCAAGACAAGCTGATAAGCGTGGACTATTTAGCCTTAGACCAATGGCAACTGGGTTTGCCTCAGTCTTCTTCACCAGCTTCGCTAGCCAGTGAGGATGAGCCACTACTGCCATTTCAAGTAGTGCTTCCCGAAATTGTCTTACCCTATCAAATCGCCGTCGCCGATTTACGCCTTAGCCAAGGCCAAATTGATGTGGCAGAGCAGTCTTTAGCGTTTCCTCTTGCTACTGCTAAGGCCGATGTGGGATTTAGTGACTTATCTATAAAACAGTTATTTATAGACAGC
>NZ_JBNKPP010000185.1:0-4976 GCF_050295395.1 Agarivorans sp. | reverse complement strand
GGGGCTGCGCCGGGCCGGTGCCTCAAAGAGTGCAACCACCTCATTTTTAATTGCCACGCCTGAGACTGGAGTGGATTCGGTGGCGGTATCTTACGCCTTGTTAGGCCCAATAATGGCTATCGTTAGGCCCATCGCTGCTGTGGTTAGTGCCATTGTGGCGGGCTTGTTAGTGGGCAATGCCGAAACCGACACCGACACCGCTCCTAGCACCGCCGCTAAGTCTTGTTGCAGTGGCAGCAAGTGTTGTGCGGGAGAGACTAAACCCGCCGAGCAAACCAGCCTTAGCCGAACCATCAAAACTTGGCTACACAATTTTAAAGAGCTGGTGGAAGACAGCTACTTTTGGTTACTGATTGGTTTAGTGTTTGCCGGTTTAATTCAGACTTATATGCCAGAAAGCTTTATGACGCGCTGGGGGCAGGGCTGGTTAACCATGCTAGTAATGGTGCTGGTGGGGATCCCGATGTACATTTGCGCCACCGCTTCTACGCCCATTGCCGCAGGCTTGATGCTGGCAGGGGTTTCTCCTGGTGCGGCTTTGGTATTTATGTTGGCGGGGCCGGCCACTAATATTGCCACTTTGATGTTGGTGCGCCAAGAAATGGGCATGCGTGCTTTAGTGGCCTATTTAGTGGGAGTGATTGGCAGTGCTATGGCCTTTGGTTGGGGCTTGGATGTTATGGTGAGTCATTGGGGTTGGCAAATCAATCCGGCGCAATGGCAGGAACAACAGCTACTTAATAGCGGCTGGGTAATAAGCAGTAGCGTCATCATTGGCTTGCTGATGTTAATGGCAGCAGTGAACGATCTACGGCAACGCTGGTTTAGCGCCGCCGCTTAATTGGCCCGTTCTAGTCGTTGCTGGGCACGCGTTTAAACTCGGCACCATTGCTCAAGCGCAGTTGCTCGCCGTCTAGGGTGAGTGGCTGCGCTATGGCTTCAACAAATTCTGCTTCAATGGTATTGGCCATGCCTGCACACATTTTACGAGTAAGCGCTAAAGGTTGCTCTATGATGAGTTGCTGGCCGTCCCAACTGGCTTGGCCAAAGAAGTTATTACAACCGGTGGTGCCGCTAATTTTATAGCCTTGCTCATTTTGCTCTAAGTTAAAGGCTGGCAGTTTTATGTCGGCAATTTGGTAATAGTCACCGCTCATATACCAACGGCTGTTAGCTAAATCCATGCTTGTCTCCGCTTGCTTGCTGGCGCAAGCACTCAGTCCTACTCCCATCATCAGTGTTAAACCCATCATCAATGGTTTATTCATGGTATTACCTCTTGGTAAGCATAAAGATTATTTTCTAGCTTATTGTAGAACACAGTGGCTTGAAAAAGTTCGCTCATTGATAAAATTAATCGCAAATTTTCCAACATAATGAGTAACTATCGGCCGTATTAGGGCCAAGTCGAGCTCAAATGCGAGATGTTTCACACTTATTGCTCGATTCTCGTCCTATGCTCAGCTCAATAATCACGGAAGCAAATTAAGTAGGTAACGATGAACCAGCAAGCCACTGTTTTTCATTTGGGCTTAAACCCAGAAATGTTAAAAGGCGCGCGCCTTGCGATTATTCCCGGCGATCCTCAGCGTGTAGAACGCATCGCCTCATTATTAGAGCAACCCGAACTATTAGCCGCTCATCGAGAGTTTACCTCTTACCTTGGTTTACTTGATGGTAAGCCAGTAGTGGTGTGTTCCACAGGCATTGGTGGCCCCTCTACCTCGATAGCTGTGGAAGAGCTAGCGCAGTTAGGCGTAACTACCTTTCTCCGGGTAGGCACTACGGGCGCGATTCAACCGCATATAAATGTAGGGGATTTAATTGTGACCACAGCATCGGTACGTTTAGATGGAGCGAGTAGCCATTTTGCTCCGATGTGTTTTCCCGCGGTGGCCGACTTTTCTTGTATGCAGGCATTAAACGCCGCTGCTTTAGAAGCCAAGGCGACTTGCCATGTGGGCGTGACAGCTTCCAGTGATACCTTCTACCCTGGGCAAGAGCGTTACGATACGGTGTCTGGACGTGTTACCAAGGCTTTGCAAGGTTCAATGGCCGAATGGCAAGCCATGGGGGTGCTTAACTTTGAAATGGAAAGCGCCACGTTGTTTACCATGTGTGCATCGCAGGGCTTAAAAGCCGGTTGTGTCGCAGGGGTAATTGTGAATCGTACCCAGCAAGAAATTCCCGACGAAAGCTTAATGAAAAATACCGAAAGCCAAGCGGTGAATGTGGTTGTGGAAGCGGCTCGTAAAATGTTAGCTGAAGCTTAAACTGTCGTTTTATAGTGTTTAAGGCCCAAGCTTGCTTGGGCTTTTTTGTGCGCGGTTGCTTATAAAGATAGGCGCATATCTAAATTGTCTTGTTGATTATAGGCGGTGTAAAAACGGCCAAATTCAGCAAAGCCCGCTTTCTTATAAAAGTGAATAGCCCTGAGGTTGCTGGCTTGGGTTCCACCCATTAATACCAAGCTTTTTAAGCCCTGTTGTTGGCAATAGCTGATGAGTTCAGCCATGGCCAATGAAGCTAAACCTTGGTTTTGATAGTGGTCAACGATGCAAGGGGCAAACCGAGGCTCTAACTGGAAGTTCAAACCTATACCCGCTTGCTGATAGCGTTGTTGCTCGGCCTCTGCCGGAGTGAAATCCAAGATGAAATAACCCACAATGGCCTGTTTCTCACATAAAACCAAACGTTGAATTTGCGCTTCTGGCTGGGCAGCGCAGAGGGCATGAGCGGTGCATTCATCTAAGGGGTGAGGGCCGAAACGTGCCCGCGTTTCGGGGCCTAAGTTGCGCAGGAAATCTGCAAAATTGGAAGCATCACTGCTACGCAAAGGCCGCAGCTGTAGTTCTTCACCATACTTATTGGAGAGCCTACGGTGCATTGTGGTATTCCTGGTGAGGTAGTTTATTTTCCCGCACTTAACCGAGGTTAATTACGGCTAGCTAGTTGAACAATATAGTAGCGCTACAGTTAATCGCAAGGGCATCTATATGAACAGCATTATTCCAGCATTACAGTGGCGTTATTCGTTAAAGCAATTTTCCAGTCGTAGCATAGCACCGAGCCACTTAGAGAGTTTAGTCGAAGCAGCTCGGTTATCGGCCTCGTCTTATGGTCTTCAACCTTATCAAGTGTGGGTGGTGGAAGAGCGGAGTCTATTAGCCAAACTGGCCGAGGCAGCCTATGGCCAAGAGCAGCTTAAAAGTTGTTCGCATTTATTGGTTTTTGCCAACGAAACGTCGATTGGCGATAGTACCGTAGATGATTACTTTGCTCGCTACTATCAACAAACCAATACGACAGCAGAAAGCTTGGCTGGTTATGCCGAGCATATCAAGGCGGCTCTGCGAGATAAAACTCAACAGCAGCGATTGGCTTGGGCGGAGCAGCAAGCTTATTTGGGTTTGGGCTCGGTATTATGTCAAGCTGCGGTTTTGGGAATAGATAGCTGCCCAATGACCGGGTTTGAGCAAGCGGTGGTGAATCAGATATTGAGTTTAGGCAAACACAATTTAAGTGCCAGTGTTATCTGTGCGCTGGGCTATAGAGAAGCTGATGCTACTCCGCCTAGCAAAGTGCGCAAGGCGAAGGCTGAATTTGTACACTATGTTGGGTCATTGGAGGTAACAAAATGAATTTAGATGACTATTTGGCAAAATTGGCACTGACGCCACCCGCTCAACCTAACTTGGCTTTTCTTCAGCGTTTAGTGGTTCGCCATTTGGAGTGCTTCAGTTTTAATAACCTAGCTGTATTGCTTAAGCAGCCATTGCCTTTAGATATACCGGCCTTACTCGATAAAGTAGTGTATCAGCAACGGGGCGGCTACTGCTTCGAACACAATAAGTTGGCCTACCAATTACTTGAACACTTGGGTTATTCCCCCAAAATCGTGCTGGGCCGAGTATTGAATAACTATATTCGCCCTGTGCCCAGAACTCATCGCTTTAATCTGCTTGAGTTAAACGGTGAAAAATACTTACTCGATGTGGGTTTTGGCCCGGCGTGCCCTGTGGGCTTAATCGCCTTAAGCCAGGCTAATGCTCAGCCCGCGGGTTTAGATAGTTACCGGATCCGCGCTCTGGAAAACAATGAGTACGAATTGCTACAGGATAACGGCAGCGAGCCATTCATTCTATATCGCTTTGACTTGGCCGAGTATAGTGAAGCTGACTGTGAACTAGGGCATTTTTACTCTCACCAACATCCCGACGCGGTATTTGTTAATAACCTGCTGGTTAGCCGTAAAAACGCCGAGCAAGTTTGGGCCCTAAGCAACACTACTTTTACTCATAGGCAGGGCGAGCAGCACAGTGAGACCCTAGTGAGCTCGGCGACCCAGTTACATCAGCTGCTTACTCAGTACTTCTTTATGGCTTTAGCGCCAGAGGTGTGTGAATTTTTGTTTGAGCGCTACCTCGCACCTAAGCTTCCTGAGGCCAAGTCTGATAATAGGGCTAGCCAATGAGCGCCCGAATTTTGGCCCTAATGTGGGCCGGTTTAATGGCTTCCTCGTTTGTGGCTTCGGCCAGAATCACCGATTATGCCTCGCCACTTGTTACCACTGGTTTGCGCTTCGGATTTGCGCTACTGCTCATGACCCCAATCTATTGCTTAACAAGGTCTCGGCGTAGTCTTTCGTTACGAGAGTCGCTTTACTCAACTAGTTTTGTGTTACGTTATTTACTGATTAGTGGCAGCTTAGTTGGTTTTTTCATTGGGCTATTTACCGCCTTAAAAACCACTACCTCGTTGAATACATCGGTAATTTACACTTTAGTTCCGATTATCGGTGCATTGTTCGCCAGCCTGTTTGGGCAAGCCACGGGGCTTAGGCAGTGGTTGGGTTATTTACTGGGGGCTGGTGGAGCAATAGTCGTATTGTTATTCACCCGCGATGGTAGCATTGAGTGGCACAAAGGGGATGCCATTTATTTGGTGGCGTGTTGTTTGCTGGCTTTTCATGTTGT
>NZ_JBNKPP010000184.1:0-1929 GCF_050295395.1 Agarivorans sp. | reverse complement strand
GTTTCTATTTTGGTAATGAGCCGGATAACGGCTGGGCGGAGAAGCAATATATCCGCTACGGCGACCCACGCCAAATTGGGGTCACACTAAACGTTAAGTTTATGTAATCCCTTAAGAATGATACATCAGATGTCAGGCTGTGCTCGCTCATTGCGCCACCGCCTGACGATTGCATTATTAGCATTTGACCTAAGGAGTGAAGATGAAACTCACCGCCGAAATTAGCATGTATCCCTTTAATGAAAATTATCTCGACCCGATCAAATGGTTTATCCACCGCTTGGACAGTTACCCAACGATTCAACGTGTTACCAATGCTATGGCGACGCAAGTGTGCGGCGACTATCAAGACGTGATGGCCATGCTGGCGACCGAGATGCAAGCCGCCCATGAAAAATGGGGCAAAGCGGTGTTTGTATGTAAGTTTATTGGTGGTGAGCTGAATTTAGCCCACAGCGAGTAACGCCCTGAGTTAACTTGAACGCTAAAGCTAAGTGGTTCAAGCAGGCGATATAGAGTGAGAGTAAGGCAATGACAGAATTATGGTTAACGCTGGTCAATAGTGTTAATGCTGCCCTAGGGGAAGTCCATGTGATGACCGCATGGGAAGCCTTAGCCGTGGTATTGGCCATGGCCTATTTGCTTCTGGCCATGAAGGCAAGCGTTTGGTGCTGGGCGGCGGCATTTACCAGCACGGCCATTTACACTGTCTTGTTTTGGAAAGTGGCACTGCTGATGGAGTCGGTGCTGAATATCTATTACATGGCCATGGCACTCTATGGTTACTGGCTCTGGACCCAAGGTGGCGATAAGCATCAAGGGGTGAAAGTGACTACTTGGCCGCTGAAAACCCATCTAAAACTGATTGTTGCGACGGGGATTATTTCCCTTGGCGTTGGCCATGGGATGGCAACTTTTACCCAGGCTTCCTTTCCCTATCTCGATGCGGCCACCACTTGTTTTGCGGTGATGACGACCTATTTAGTTGCCAAAAAAGTGTTGGAAAATTGGCTGTATTGGGTCGTTATCGATCTGATGTCGATTTACCTTTACCTCAGTAAGGGACTGATGCTGACCTCCTTATTATTCGTGCTCTATGTTGGCCTGGCGGTTGTAGGCTATTTCCTCTGGCGCGCCGCTCTTGCCGATAGCCGCAATCCCAACCTAGAGTCGAGCGCCGCAAAACTGCTCGGCTAACGGCGGCAGATATCAAAAGATGATGGCCAATACACAAGGGCTGCGAATGCCTAATAACCTATTCAACATGACTCTTGTGGTCTGCCGCTAATGCCGCCCATTGTTGATCAGAACAAGGATACACTGCTTGCGGTATTAGCACAGGCAGGGCTTACTGATATCACGCAAATTCAGCCGTTAGCGGATGGATTAAGTAACCACAACTACCATATCGAAACGCCGACGGCGCATTATGTCTTGCGAGAAAACGCCAATGCCGCCGACAGTTTTTGTTCGCGGGAGCAAGAGTTGTTCTATTGGCGCCATCTTGCCAAGGCAAAGCTTGCCCCCGAGTTGCTTTGGGTGAGTGGCGATCAGCGTTATTACCTAAGCCAGTTTATCTTCGCGAAATCTCTCCCAAGTCTTCCTTTAGCATCTCAGTTTACGCCGCTGATGGAGGATATTGAGGGCAGGGCAAATCTGCTTACCGAAAATCGTATTGCGGCAAGTGGTATTGATACACTTGAGCAGTCCGAGGTGCCAAGCGAGCCAAGTATGGCATCAGGTTATCAAGATCTGAGCTTGCAAGACCTGAGTTTGCAGTACGTAGCCTGGAAAGATCTAGAGTATCAATGTAGCGCGGCGACCTTTTGCTTGGGTGAAGCGCACATTGAGGCTTGGCTGCAATCTCATGCCGATATCAAGGGCGCAGCAGACCAGCCGGCTTGGTATCCGTCCGAACGGTTCCTCTTA
>NZ_JBNKPP010000183.1:0-3443 GCF_050295395.1 Agarivorans sp. | reverse complement strand
AGCTAGTTAACACCACTTTAACTGAAGCCTGTATGAATAATTACGTCATAAACTGTTTAGTAGATCATAACTTTGCAAGCGCACTAGCAAAGCCAAAGTATTTGTTAATCCAAATCAAAAGTATAGTAATACTAAAGTAGTAGGCTTGTTTAGTTTGTTAAATTATCTTCAAGTTTCAATAAGAAAGGATTCTCATGAGCGATGTAGCATTATCCATATTAGCCTTGGCAGCGGTGGCTGTTATCGGGCTATGGTTTGGTGGTCTCAAAATTCGCGGTGTTGGCTTAGGCATTGGTGGTGTCTTGTTTGGTGGCCTATTTGTGGGGCACTTCATCAAACTCTTTGGCTGGCACCTCGACCCTCACGCCTTACACTTCATTAAAGAGTTTGGGCTAATTTTATTTGTTTACACCATAGGTATCCAAGTGGGCCCCGGTTTTTTTGCCTCGCTCAAAGCCAGTGGTTTAAAGCTCAATCTGCTGGCTGTCGGCATCGTCGTGTTGGGTGGTATGACGGCAGTCGTGCTACATTACGTTTTTGACCTTCCTTTGAATGTGTTTTTAGGCATCTATAGTGGTGCGGTAACCAATACGCCCTCGCTCGCAGCCGGACAGCAAATTCTGCAAGAACTGGGCATGAGCATTGAGCAAACCTCGGTATTAGGTTTAGGTTATGCGATGGCCTACCCCTTTGGCATCCTTGGTATCCTCTTAACCATGTGGATCATTCGCTTTATATTTCGTATCAATGTGGATGATGAAGCGGAAAAATTCGACAGCGCTAAAGGCAAGAAAAAACAACGCCTGCAAGATATTAATATTATTATCGAAAACCCCAACCTCAAAGGCCTCGCTTTTTCTGAACTAAGTAAATTGATTGGCGACGAAGTTATTTGCTCTCGGGTAAAAAGTAACGGGGAGTTAAAAGTCCCCACCCCCGATATGCAGATGCAGCTTGGCGACTATTTACACTTGGTCGGTCCCGATAGGCTTAAACTAGAACAAGCTACGCTGATTATCGGTAAAGAAGTGAACGCTTCCCTTTCAACTAAAGGTACGCTGCTACGCAGTGAGCGAGTCGTCGTCACAGAAGAGCGTATTTTAGGTAAAAAGTTGAGTGAACTGGACTTAAAACGTAACTATGACGTGGTTATCTCTCGCTTAAACCGGGCCGGGGTCGAGCTTATCGCTAACAAAGATACCATTCTACAATTTGGCGATATTCTCAATATCGTAGGCCCCAGCGAAGACATCGACAAGGTGGCCAAAAGCCTCGGCAACCTGCGCAGTAAATTACAACACGTACAAATGCTGCCGATCTTCATTGGTATTGGCTTGGGTGTATTGCTTGGCTCCATGCCTCTGGCTATTCCGAGCCTACCCGCACCATTAAAACTGGGATTAGCTGGCGGCCCCTTAATAGTGGCGATAATCTTGGCGCGTATTGGCAGCATCGGTCGGTTATATTGGTTTATGCCCCCTAGCGCTAACTTAGCCCTGCGCGAGTTAGGCATTGTGTTGTTTTTAGCCGTGGTGGGCATAAATTCTGGTGCCAACTTCATCGAAACTTTATTTGAGGGCGATGGGTTAAGCTGGATGTTTTATGGTGCCTTCATCACCCTTATTCCTTTATTAGTGATTGGTATTGTTGGGCGCTATATATTCAAGGTCAATTATTTGAGTTTATGCGGCTTAATGGCAGGCTCGATGACCGATCCACCGGCACTGGCTTTTGCTAACTCTATTCACGCCACCAATGGTGCTTCGGCTTTAGCCTATGCCACCGTTTATCCTTTAGTCATGTGTTTGCGGATCCTGTCACCGCAAATTATTGCTGTACTACTGTGGGTCGCAGCGTAATACAAACCATAGCCTGCCACGGCAGGCTATCCACTTTTATCAATGACTACCGCCTTTGGTTAAAAACATCACGTGTTTGTCCAATTTTACTTCAAAAAAATCTGACATTTATTCGTCTATCATGCGAAAATAGCCCGCTCTAGCCTCGTCAATCACTAGTTAAAGAAGAATCAATGTCTGCACAAATTATTGATGGAAAAAAAATTGCCCAGCAAGTTCAAGAACAAGTCGCTGAGCGAGTAAAGCAAAGAATTGCTGAAGGGAAACGTGCTCCCGGTTTGGCCGTAATTTTAGTTGGGAATAATCCTGCATCACAAGTTTATGTTGGCAGTAAACGCCGCGTTTGTGAGGCTGTAGGCTTTGTTTCGAAGTCTATTGACCTAGACGAACATACCGACGAACAAACTCTCTTGGCTGAAATTGATAAACTCAATGCCGATCCATTGATTGACGGCATTTTAGTACAGCTACCGTTGCCAGAGGGTATCGACGAAACTAAAGTTATTGAGCGCATTCAACCCGATAAAGATGTTGATGGTTTTCACCCCTATAACATCGGTCGTTTGGCGCAACGGATCCCCGCGCTTCGCCCTTGTACTCCCAAAGGTATCATTACCTTAATTGAGTCAACTGGCGTTAGTCCTTATGGTTTAGAAGCGGTAGTCGTAGGCGCATCAAACATTGTTGGTCGCCCCATGACTTTAGAGCTACTGTTAGCAGGCTGCACCACCACAACCTGCCACCGTTTTACCAAAGACTTGGAAGCGCATGTGCGCCGCGCAGACTTAGTGATTGTTGCCGTAGGTAAACCACAATTTATTCCTGGAGAGTGGATTAAACCAGGTGCGATGGTGATTGATGTGGGCATTAACCGCCTTGATAACGGCAAGCTTGCTGGCGATGTTGAGTACGAAGTTGCCCGTCAACATGCTGCCTATATTACTCCAGTCCCCGGCGGCGTAGGCCCAATGACTGTGGCCACCCTCATTCAGAATACTCTTGAAGCCTGCGAAGAGTTTCACGATCAATAATAAAATTGGCGAATACCATTCTTTAGTATTCGCCAGTTTCTCTGCAACATAGCCAAAACTAAGCTAGCTTAAACAATAGAACTAAACTGAGGCTACTTATGTTGCACCGCTATCTACTGCTCGCTTTGCTCACCTTACCCTTCTGCCCGCGTGCGGAGAATATAAGCTTTGTAACTGAAAATCTTCGCCCATTTAATTACTTAGAAAACGGTCATCTGACCGGTATGTCGGTAGAACTATTAAAATTAGTTTGGCAGGCTATGGGCGAACCGGCCCAGCCTATTCAAATGAAAACCTGGAGTGAAGCCTACTACCTGCTGCAACATCGCCCCAATATGGTGTTGTTTTTAACCATGCGCAGCCCTCGTAGAGAACACTTATTTGACTGGGCATGCCCGATTACCAGCTCCAACATTCAACTGTTTGCCTTAAGCTCTCGCCAGCTGCAAGTAAGCAACTTAACGCCAGACACTCCCCTCAAATTCGCCGCAATGAAAGCCGGCGTTGGAGAGCAACTATTACTCAGTAAAGGCATCAAAGACAGCCACATCAT
>NZ_JBNKPP010000182.1:0-2119 GCF_050295395.1 Agarivorans sp. | reverse complement strand
CTAAGCGGTACTATTTGTTGTTGAGCGGTCAAAATAGCCTTTTAGCGGCGGGGTAAGATGATGAACTGGCGAGCTCTCACAAACCAAAATGCTGTTTAATGCTTTTAAAGTAACGTCGGCTTACCGGCAGTTGCTGACCACTGCGGGTAAATAATTGAGCTCCGCCGTTGTCTTCCAAGGCGATTTCGCAGATGGCTTCCACGTTCACTAAGTGTTGCCGGTGGCAGCGCAGTAGCGGGGATTTTTCTTCCAATACTTTTAGCGTCAGCTGGGTATGGTAGGTACCGTTTTGTGTGGTGCTCTCAGGCCTTACCAGCCTGCATCCCCAAAAAAAATAGACCCCTCTCGATATAATTGTTGTTGAATTTCTTTGTCCATAGACATCTATTTTAGTTGAAAGGATGCTAATGAATCACTCACATAGTATTAACCTTTAAGCTGCGGTTTTGATTTCTTAGTTGATAGTTGCCAAGACTTTAAACGCTCTTGAATACTCATCACGAACACGAAGAAAGCTGGTACAAAGTAAATGGCAAGTAATGTAGCGCTGACCATTCCACCGAACACACCTGTTCCGATAGCTCGTTGAGTTTCTGCACTAGCGCCTGAGGCTAGCATCAGTGGTACAACACCAAGACCAAATGCCAGAGAGGTCATCAGGATAGGCCTTAATCGCAACTTCGCAGCTTGAACGGCTGACTGAACCAACCCGTTACCTTGTTCTCTTAACTGTTTGGCAAACTCAACAATTAGAATCGCGTTTTTCGCCGAAAGGCCAATTACGGTGATCATCCCGACTTTGAAGAAAACGTCATTTGGCATGTCGCGTACTACAATAGCGAGTACCGCACCTAACAATCCCAAGGGCACAACCAACATGACCGATAAAGGAATTGCCCAACTCTCATAAAGTGCTGCAAGCACCAAGAAAACGACTAGCATCGATAGCGCCATTAGCATCGGTGCTTGTTTCGCTGAGTGAAGCTCTTGTAATGCCTGTCCTGTCCATGCAATGGTGAAGCCTGATGGAAGTTGCTTAGCCATTTGTTCTATTTCAGCCATCGCTTCCCCACTAGACACTCCGGAAGCTGCGCCACCAGAAATTCGAAGCGCAGGATAACCTTGGAAGCGAATAAACTGCGGAGCTGACTCAGACCAAATAGGCGTCACAATTTCTGATAACGGAACCATACCGCCATTAATGTTTCGTACGTGGAGCTTGAGCACATCCTCAATCTGCATCCTTGATGAAGCCTCTGCTTGCATAATGACTTGCTGCATTCTGCCTTCATTAGGAAAATCGTTGATGTATAGCGATCCTATCGCAGTTGATAGGGTCTCACTAATGCTCGTGAATGAAACACCTAATGCCTCGGCTTTCTGGCGATCTATATCTAAATGAATACTTGTACCCGCAGGAAGTCCATCAGAATAGACATCACTAAGTGACTTACTATTTTTCGCCAACTCTAACATCTTCGCCTCAACGGCTTTTAATGCTTCGTATCCCTGATTTCTGCGATCTTGCAAGAAAAACGTAATATCAGAGCTTGTCCCCAGCTCTTCAATAGAAGGAGGCAGCATGTGCATAACCGTGCCTTCTTTTACGTCTGCCATTGCCTCCTCAGCAAGCCTTAACTCATCCAGTGTTGAGGTATCGTCGCGTGATTTCCAATCTTTCAACATGGTAAAACTTTGCGCTGTATTCGTACCTGAACCGGAAAAACCAAAACCAATAACTGTCATAGTTGACTCAATTGCTGGACGGCTTAACGCATGCTGTTCAAATTTTTTCACAACATCCAACGTACGTGCTGTGGTTGCGTCTGCCGGAAGCTGAATATTGGTAATAAAATATCCTTGGTCTTCTTCTGGCAAAAACGATGAGGGCAACTGTCTATACACTAGAACCAAAATCGCGCACAGAAACACAAAGCCAAGCATCATTCGACCTTTGCGATGTACTAATACGTTAACTTGAGATTCATACCGATTGTTCATTCGGTTAAAGCCACGATTAAACCATTTCGCGAATCTTGTTTGCTCGTGGTGATTAGCATTAGCCGGCTTTAACAACGTGGCACAAAGCGCCGGCGTTAGTGTTAGTGCCAAAAATGCT
>NZ_JBNKPP010000181.1:0-4820 GCF_050295395.1 Agarivorans sp. | reverse complement strand
GATTTGTAAAATGAGTGAAAAACTTCAAAAAGTCCTAGCCCGCAGCGGTTTAGGCTCTCGTCGTGAGATGGAAGCTGTAATTGATGCAGGGAGAGTGAGCGTCGATGGAGAAAAGGCCAAATTAGGCGATCGCATCGAAGAAGGGGCTGAAGTCAGGGTTGATGGCAGGCTCATCGACATTCAAAAAGTCGAAGATAGCATTTGCAGGGTACTTGCTTATCATAAAGCAGAAGGGGAAATTTGTTCTCGAAGTGACCCTGAAGGACGCGAAACGGTATTTGATCGCCTACCTCGTTTACAACATGGCAGATGGATCGCGGTAGGACGTCTTGATATTAATACCTCTGGTTTATTGCTTTTCACCACCGATGGCGAATTGGCTAATCGCTTAATGCACCCTAGCTTTGAAGTGGAGCGCGAATATGCGGTGCGGGTTTTTGGTGACGTAAATGACGAGGTGATTCGAAATCTACGCCATGGGGTAGAGCTAGAAGATGGCCGCGCCGCTTTCACTTCAGTAAAACGTCAGGGCGGAGAGGGCATCAATCAATGGTATTCGGTTACCTTGAGTGAAGGGCGCAATCGTGAGGTGCGCCGTATGTGGGAATCACAAGGTATGCAGGTGAGTCGACTGATTCGAGTGCGTTATGGCTTAATTCCCCTACCAAAAGGTTTACCGCGCAGTGGCTGGCAAGAAATGCCGTTGGAGCAAGTAAATTACTTACGTCAATTGGTTCAGTTGAGCAAAGAACAGAATACCGTAATAAAAGTGGCTGACAGGGTTCGTAGTAGTCAACGGATTCGTAAATCGGTGCGTAAACATCGCACTCGTGCGCAAAGCCAAGCGGCTAAGAGAAGACGGTTAAAGTAGATCAAACAGCAAAAAGCTCGCTAAATGCGAGCTTTTTTATTGCGCACTTGTCTTTGGCTAATGGGAGAAAACAGGTCCTGCGCCAGTCGACCATAATATCACGGTGGCTATTAGCACGGTAACCAGCATAACTAGCCCCACGGTGACTAGGCTACTGGCGAAAATGAAACCGCGCTCTTCGGGAATGTGCATGATAATGGGAACGCCAGTATATAGCAGATAAACAGCATAAGTGACCCCGACTAAGCCTGCTACCATCACAAACCAAGGTTCGGGGTAAAGCGCAGCGAAGCCTACCATATATAAAGGAGTGGCCACGTAAGCCGACAACTCAAGGGTTTGCTGGTAAGTGGTTTCGGTATTAAAGGTCTTTGCCATCCACAATGCGGCGTAGGCTAGGCAAAGTACCACGGTGACCATTGCCGCATACATAGCAATAGACATAAAAATGGCGCTTTCATGGGTGAGAGAGAAACTATTATTGCCAATATTCCAGCCAATGTGCACGCTAGAAAAATAGCCACAAATCGCGGGTATTAAAGCCATTAATAATAAATGGGCCAAGCTTGAACCTAAGCCTTCGTGGTGTTTATCAATGTCTTGCCACTCTTCCTTGGTGTGAGAAGCTAGTCCCCAAACATGACTGAATAACATAACTCTGCCTCGCTTTGTTAACATTAATGCAACATTCGCTATAAGTTATGCGCTAAGAGTCAGTAATCGTCAAGTAGTTAATTTGGGTGGCGAATTAGCCGCTTTTTAGCTTAGTTACTGATAGCCAGTCATTTTATTTAAAAATGGCTGGCATTTATTCGGTCATTCATCACTATTTAAAAGTTAATTTATTGAGCTAGTTCAAGCTTCTCAAACTGGTCGTTGGCACTTAAGCTTAATCCACTTGGTTCGATTTTCAGCACGCTCATTTGTTGGTACCAGTCTCCTAGCACTACACGGTATTTGATTTGGTCTTGAGCTTGCTTTAGGGTGTGGATTTTGGGGCGGTGGGTATGACCGTGAATCATGTAATCGATGGGGTATTCGGCAAAACGTTGTTCAACGGCTTGCTGATTGACATCCATGATCCCTAGCGATTTGCTGGTATTGGCTTGTTTACTTTTACTACGGATTTTATTGGCAATTCGCTGACGAATGAACAGCGGAAGCAATAGAAACAGCTTTCTAAGCCAGCGTTTTTGGGTAACAGCGCGGTACTCTTGATAGCCTACATCGTCAGTGCACAAGGTATCGCCATGTAAAATCAGCACTTTCTTACCATAGAGTTCGACTAATTCTTCTTCCTCCAGCAGTTGCATGCCGCAACGTTTGGCATAGGCTTTACCTATCATGAAGTCACGGTTACCGTGAATGAAATAACAGGCTACTCCAGCATCGGTCAGTGTTTTTATTGCTTGTTCTACTTGTTTAGCGACGCGGGTTTTATCGTCGTCACCAATCCAAAATTCAAACAGGTCACCTAATATGTATAGGGCATCGGCTTGGCTAGCCTGTTGTTGCATAAAATCAAGAAAAGCCCGAATAATATCGGGCCGATCTTCACTGAGGTGGAGGTCAGAGATGAAGTAAGTGGGCACGAGGGCTTATTCCGCAATGCTCACAGAGTTAATCACTACTTCTTCTAAGGGGACGTCAGCATGAACATAACCAAAGTTGCCTGTATCCACACCTTTAATTTTGTTCACTACATCCATGCCTTCAACGACTTCACCAAATACACAGTAGCCCCAACCTTCGGTGGTTTCGGCTTTAAAGTCTAAAAAGGTATTGTCGTTTACGTTAATGAAAAACTGCGCAGACGCTGAATGAGGATCCATGGTGCGGGCCATAGCTAAGGTACCGGTTTTGTTTGATAAACCGTTATTGGCTTCATTTTTAATTGGTGCTTTGGTGGTTTTTTCTTCCATGCCAGATTTAAAACCGCCACCTTGGATCATGAAGCCGTCAATGACTCGGTGAAAGATGGTATTGTCGTAAAAGCCTTCTTGAGCGTAAGCCAAGAAGTTAGCTGCTGTTTCTGGCGCTTGTTCGGTATTCAGTTTAACCACAATATCGCCAAAGTTTGTATGTAAAGTAAGCATTTTTTCACCCTTTTTTGCTAAGTGCATCGATTCTAAACTTTCCCATGCGGGCTGACTAGTCACCAAGCTTAATTCGGCTGTTTTTCCTTTGCGGCAGTGGTAGAATAGCCGACTTTAGCTCCCCCGTAGTAAATGGAACAGGAAACCAATTAGATGTTGCAGATATACAATACCTTAACCCGCAAGAAACAAGCGTTTAAGCCTTTAGTGGAAGGTAAGGTGGGAATGTATGTGTGTGGAGTCACCATTTACGATTATTGTCATATCGGCCATGCGCGTACCTTTGTGGCTTTTGATACGGTCGCTCGCTACTTACGCTGGTCTGGTTATCAGCTGACTTTCGTGCGTAATATTACCGACGTGGACGATAAAATCATTAAGCGTGCTGCGGAAAATGGCGAAAGCTGTGAAGCGCTAACAGAGCGCTTCACTGCAGCCATGCACGCAGATTTCGATGCCTTGAATATGCTACGTCCCGATATCGAGCCGCGTGTGACTACCCACATGCCTGAAATTATTCAGGTGATTGAAAAGTTGCTTGCTAACGGGCACGCCTATGTAGCAGCCAGTGGTGATGTATTGTTTGAGGTGAGTAGCTTTGCCGATTATGGCAAGTTAAGCCTGCAAAATTTAGAGATGCTGCAGGCGGGAGCGCGCGTTGAAGTGGAAGAAGAAAAACGTAATCCTCTCGATTTTGTATTATGGAAAAGTGCTAAACCCGGTGAACCTATGTGGGATTCGCCTTGGGGTAAAGGTCGTCCTGGTTGGCATATCGAATGTTCGGCAATGAACATGAAACATCTAGGTGAGGTGTTCGACATCCATGGTGGGGGTTCTGACTTAGCCTTTCCTCATCACGAGAACGAAATTGCTCAGTCTTGCTGTGCCCATAAAACCAATTATGTGAATTATTGGATGCACTCGGGCATGGTTCAGGTGAATAAAGAAAAAATGTCTAAATCTTTAGGTAACTTCTTTACCATTAAAGATGTGTTAGAAGTCTATGATCCTGAAACGGTGCGTTATTTCTTATTGTCGGGGCATTACCGTAGTCAGCTAAATTACTCGGAAGAAAACTTGAAACAATCGCGAGCTGCTTTGGAACGTTTATATACGGCCTTGCGTGGAGTTGAGTTGGTTGCGACTGATGAGCAACGAGCAAGTGCCTACCGAGAACCTTTCAAAGCGGCAATGGATGATGATTTTAATACGCCTGAAGCGCTACCGGTGCTGTTTGAACTGGCTAAAGAGCTTAATCGTGTCAAAGATAGTGACACTCAGCAGGCCGGACAATTGGCTAGCTTAATGTTAGAGCTGGGCGGGGTATTAGGTATTCTTGCTCAAGACGTGGAGAGTTTCCTGCAAGGTGAGCATGATAGTGAAACCGCCGAGATCGAGGCCTTAATTGCCGCTCGCAATCAAGCGCGTGCCGATAAAGACTGGGCTGCTGCCGATGTAGCACGAGATAGATTGAGCCAAATGGGTATTGTGCTGGAAGATGGTGCTGGTGGTACCACATGGCGCAAGGCTTAAGGTTTATGTGAAAGCAGCCTCGGCTGCTTTTTTTACAACTGATATTTGTCTAATAGCTGCTGGTATTGCTCGCTTTGAGTCACTTCGTCTAAAGCCGCTCGAAAGCGTTTTAAATAATCTCCATCGCTTCCTTGGCTAAAAGCATAACACCCTTGTAGATTTCCTAGTTTATAAACTATTTCAAATTGTTCCACGTTATAGCCCATCGAGTTGGCGGTATTCATAATGGCCTCAGGCTCAGAGGGAATCGCATCCACTCGTCCGCGAACTAGCAGTTGTAGTGCTTTAGGTAAATTCTCTGTAGTGATGATGTGGCTGTC
>NZ_JBNKPP010000180.1:0-5859 GCF_050295395.1 Agarivorans sp. | reverse complement strand
GTTGTGCCGCCAATTGAGTATCTTCAGCACTACAGGGCTCAGCTGCTCGATAAACCACTTGATAGGGTAACTTCAATTGCTCACAAAGCTGCTCCCCCATTTCCGCAGATGCGGTCAAAATAGTGAAATCATGCTGTAGTGAACTCAGTGGCAACAAGGCTTGATGAGCTCGCAAATTGGCTTGTTTAACCGCTCCCTTAGCCAGCGCCAGCTCTGCCACCCCATCACTACCTTTTAGCGCCACACTGCCACCTAAACCAGCAATAGGGTTAATAATCAATCCAAGCTTAAGCATAATACACCTCTACAAAGAGCCTAGAAGTTGAGATTGACGAGCCGTCGTTAATAGGTCGATAAAGCGTTGGGCGCGTAAGGGAAAGCCTTGTTTCAGGTAGTACTGGTATTGCTGCTCAACTGCGGCACCAAAGGCGTGTCTATCACTTTGAAACCCCGATAAGTTGTCAACGCTAACCTGAAAAGGGCGCCCTGCAGCCAAACAAAAAGCATACTCTAATGCTTGAGGTTTCACCTCTACTTGTTCAAAAGCGTGCTGTTGCTGCTGATTGCGACCATCGGAATGATACCAATAGCCGTAGTCTTCCAAGAGACGACGCTGTTCACCGGCAATACACCAATGCGCAATCTCATGCAGTGCGCTAGCAAAAAAACCATGGGCAAAAATAATTTGATGCTGAGCCCGCCCCTGCCCTTTGGGTAAATACAAGGGTTCATCATCACCCGCCACCAGCACCGTATCATAGTCAACGAAGCAGTGGTTAAATAAACAAATGAGTTGCTCTACATCATCTAACATGGCTTATTCAAACAAATACTTTGGCGATAAAAAAGCCCTTAAATAAATGATACTTAAGGGCTTAAACAAACACTAAAAGTGTCTAGCGTAAGATCGGCGTATCGGTAGTCACGTCGCCATTTTGTCCACGCTGCCGCAAGCAATGATCCATTAATACAATGGCCAACATAGCTTCGGCGATAGGCACAGCCCTAATCCCTACACATGGGTCGTGGCGTCCTTTAGTCACCACTTCCACTGGCTGACCAAATTTATCAATGGTTTGTCCCGGCACGGTAATACTCGAAGTAGGCTTAAGCGCAATATGTGCAATTACATCTTGTCCTGAAGAAATGCCACCTAATACTCCTCCAGCATGGTTGGAGCTAAAACCTTGCGGTGTCATTTCGTCTCGATGTTCACTGCCACGTTGATTAACCACCGCAAAACCATCACCAATCTCAACGGCCTTAACCGCATTAATCCCCATCAAGGCATGCGCGATATCAGCATCAAGACGGTCAAATACTGGCTCTCCCAAACCCACTGGCACCTGAGTAGCCACAATAGTTAAACGCGCACCAATTGAATCGCCTTCTTTTTTAAGCGCTCGCATAAATTCATCCAATTGCTCAAGTTTGCTGGCATCAGGAAAGAAAAAGGGATTCTGCTCAATTTGCTCAAAATCGATGTTTTCAGCTTTTACTGGGCCAAGCTCACTAAGGTAGCCACGAATGTCCACACCATGCTGTTGCTTAAGATACTCTTTAGCTATCACACCCGCGGCTACTCGCATTGCCGTTTCACGTGCAGAAGAACGGCCACCTCCACGATAATCACGCGTACCATATTTTTGATGGTAGGTGTAATCGGCATGGCCAGGGCGGAACATGTCTTTAATATTCGAGTAATCTTTCGAGCGTTGGTCGGTATTTTCAATCAACATACCAATTGATGTACCAGTGGTCTTCCCTTCAAATACCCCTGACAAGATTTTTACTTGGTCGGGTTCACGGCGCTGGGTGGTATAGCGAGAAGTACCCGGTCTACGACGATCCAAATCTTTCTGAATCATCTCTTCAGTTATTTCAACCCCTGGTGGACAACCGTCGATGATACATCCCAGTGCCACACCATGGCTTTCACCAAAAGTTGTGACTCGAAATAGCTGGCCAATGCTGTTTCCTGCCATCAATTGCTTCCTTACTGTTTGAATAGGTCGCCACAAGCTAATAATTGCTCGCGGCTAATAATAAATACGCCATGCCCACCATTAGAAAATTCAATCCAAGTAAAAGGCACCTCTGGATACTGCTGTTGCATGTGTATCTGGCTATTGCCAATTTCTACAATTAACAAGCCCTTAGGATTTAGGTGTTCGACCGCATCTGCCAAAATTCGTTTAGTTAATTCTAAACCATCAAAACCTGACGCCAAACCCAGCTCAGGCTCGTGAGCAAATTCATCAGGCAAGTTGCTCATGTCTTCAGCGTCAACGTAAGGAGGATTACTCACGATTAAGTCATAACGCTGCCCGCTAAGTTGATTAAAGCCATCAGACAATATAGGAATAACCTGCTGCTCTAAGCCATGTCCCTGAATATTAATTTCAGCCACGGCTAAAGCCTCTTCTGAAATATCCACCGCATCAACTTCGGCCTCGGGGAAAGCGTAAGCACAAGCTATGGCAATACAACCGCTACCAGTACACAAATCGAGAATACGTTGTGGTTCTTGAGTTAACCAAGGCGAAAATTGATTTTCGATGAGCTCGGCAAAGGGAGAGCGAGGCACTAAAACCCGTTCATCAACATAGAACTCTAAACCGGCAAACCATGCTTTATTAGTAAGATAAGCCACTGGTATACGTTCTTGAACACGTTTAACCACCAGCTCAACTAACAGAGTTCGCTCTTGACGAGTTAAGCGGGCATGGCGTACCTCGGGGTCAATATCCAAAGGTAAATGCAAGCTAGGCAGAATCAGTTGTACCGCTTCATCCCAAGCGTTGTCTGTACCATGGCCATAGAAAACCCCCGAAGCATTAAAGCGACTCACCGCCCAACGGATCATATCTTGAATAGTATGTAACTCATCGACTGCTTCTTCGATAAATATCTTTTCCAATTTGGCCTCCAGTTTAAGTACAATCACCCACAAATGGCTTCCGGCACAACTGATAAATAAGATGAAAAAACCCACTGACGAAGATTTCGCGGCCTTTAAACAAGCCCTTCAAGGCGTTCGCCAGATAAAACAAGATAAAATAAGTCCTGAGCCTACTCGAATCAAGAAAAAAAGCCAACAAAGGGAAAAACAACAGCGCGCTGTACTAAATAATCACCAATTCTTCTTTTCTGATGAATATCATCCGCTATTGCCTACAGAAGGGCCGATGCGTTGGCAAGGCGAACAATGTGATCCCTATGAGCTAAAGAAGCTTCGCCGCGGTGATTATGATCCGGAAATTATGTTAGACCTACATGGTCTAAGCCAGTTACAAGCTAAGCAGGAAATAGCAGCTTTAATTCAAGAGTGTAAACAGCAACATTACCACGTAGCTTCAATCATGCATGGTCATGGCCAGCAAGTATTAAAAACCAAAGTACCTCAATGGTTAGCTCAACATCCTGAAGTCTTAGCTTTCCATCAAGCGCCGAAAATCTACGGCGGTTCCAGTGCGCTGCTGGTATTAATTAATTCTCCAAACTAAAAAACCACTCATCAAGAGTGGTTTTTTACAAGGTTAACCAGCTAACTAAGCGGCTTTATTTTTAAATTGATCGATTTGTTGGTTCACTTCCGCCACCGTTTGCCGATGCTTGGTGGTTTTATGATTAGGCAGTGTGATTAATTTTCCATTGTTAAACTCATAAGCCCCTCGTCCTTTGATATACAAGCGTCCTTTAAAAAACGCTTTAACGTATCGGGCTATTTTTACTGGAGAATAGCGAGAAAATATCTTCATGTTCTTGTCCACTACTTAATTCTGACAATATGGATACTACAAAGAGAATTCCGCTATTTCCAACAAACTCGAGGTTAATTGGTGGTTTCGCGAACAGGATCGCAAAAGCACAAAAAACCAAGAACTTTTAACAAAAAGACCAAAGCACTAAGGACGCAACAAAAACCAGATAATAAATCCAAACTAACTTAAACTTACTGGATGCTGCAATGACAATAGGCTGTTTTCTACAGCAATTTCCAATTCTGCGACAGCAGCGGTACTGAATAAAGGAGCACCTACTTCAGGCACTAAACCGTCCACCAAAAAACCCACCAGCGGCAAATGAGAAATAACCAATACCTTGGCCTTCGGCTTGTCTATGGCCAGCTCTTTAATCAGTGCCACTACCGCTTGTTCATCGCCCGAAGGACTTAACTCTTTAAGTTCTACCGTTTGCTCTGGTTTAGGTAATAGCTTGGCTAAACACTGCCAGGTTTGTTGAGCTCGTACATAAGGGCTAATCAACAAATAATCCAGATGAGTAATCTTATCTCTTAAAAAGTGTCCCATCTTGGTCACTTCGTTAATACCTTGCTGGTTTAGTGCTCGCTCACTGTCACTGGCGGCAAACATTTCGGCTTCACCGTGACGCATGATATATACTTGCATAAAGGGCTCTTCTTCAATAAAAAGCGATGGCTAAACGCTCAAGCTTACAAATTTTGGCTGCTAATTTAATTGATATGCCACAAAACATCCATCAGAGTTTGCAAGACCTGCGCAAGCGAATGATAATCATACTACTAGCGCAAATAAGGAAACCGTCTTGCGAATCAGCCCAAATGATCCGAAACTTTACCGCCATATAGTATTAGACAATGGTCTGAAAGTACTGTTGATTCAGGATCTTGGTGCGCAAAAGTCTGCCGCTTCACTGGCAGTAAATGTAGGTCATTTTAACGACCCCAAACAACGGGAAGGCTTGGCTCACTTTTTAGAGCACATGCTATTCTTAGGCACTGACTCCTACCCTGTCCCAGGCGAGTATCAAAGCTTTATTAACCGCTATGGCGGCAGCAACAATGCATGGACAGGCACCGAATATACTAATTACTATTTTGATATAGAAAGCCGTTGGTTTGACGAGGCGCTAGACCGTTTTAGCCAGTTTTTCATTTGCCCTTGCTTTAATCCTGAGCTGGTTGAGCGTGAGCGCCAAGCCGTTAATTCAGAATATCAATTAAAGCTAAAAGACGATGTTCGGCGCATCTATCAAGTACATAAAGAAACTGTTAATCCGGCTCACCCTTTCAGCCAGTTTTCAGTAGGTAATTTAGATACTTTAAGCGATCAGCAAGGCGCAAGCATTCGCGATGACTTAATACAATTCTACCAACAGCAATATTCCGCAGACCTGATGTCATTAGTACTGCTTAGTGAAAAGTCCTTAGACTTGCAAGAGGCCCATGTTCGACGCTTATTTGAAGCAGTGCCTTGCGTCTCCCAACAAACTAGCAAACTGCCGCCACTATATTTAGCGGAACATTTAGCCATTGAATGCCACATTCAACCAGTTAAAGACTTAAAAAAACTCACCCTGTCCTTTGGCTTCGATAATACCGATGCACTTTATCGACAAAAGCCGCTGACCTACATTGCTCATTTATTGGGTTATGAAGGGCCCGGAAGCTTAGTGGCACTGCTACGTCATGCTGGCCTAATCAATTCTATGGCCGCAGGTGGTGGCATCAGCGGCAGTAACTTTAAAGACTTTACCCTTAGCTATTCGCTTACCGATGAAGGTCTAAATAAGGTCGATGATATCATTGCGGCCAGCTTTAGTTATTTAGCGTTAATTCGAGAGCAAGGCGTACAAGCTTGGCGCTATCGCGAAAAACAGCAGGTCTTTGAACGGGCATTTTTATTTCAAGAAAAGTCACGAGCCATTGATTTAGTCTCGCATTTATCGCTTAACCTTCAACACTACCCCGAAGAAGATCTAATATTTGGTGATTATGCCATGCAGCAGTTTGACCAAAGCCTAATCGAACATTGTCTGCAACAAATGAGCCCCGAGCGGATGCGTATCAGTTTAGTATCGCCCAAACTAAAAACC
>NZ_JBNKPP010000179.1:0-1650 GCF_050295395.1 Agarivorans sp. | reverse complement strand
TGGATGGTCGCTAACCCCAGACTGGGGCTATTACTCGAAACCACCCATGGTAGCCTGGTTTATTTGGCTAAGCACTCATGTATTTGGCGTAAGTGAGTTCAGCACCAAATTACCGGCGCCCCTACTCTATTTAGCGACAGCCTATATAATTCAACTGACAACGGAAAAGCTGTCTACGCCTAAAGCGGGCATTTGGGCATTTGCCATTTTCATATTATCGCCGTTCGTAACGTTAAACTCCTGGTTTGTCACCACCGATGCTCCTCTGATCTTTTTTTGGTCGCTTACTGTCCTGTTTTTTATTTTGGCTGATCAAACCGACAAAACGAGATACTGGCTACTGGCAGGCATATTTGGCGGACTTGGGCTACTCAGTAAATACACCATGATTTTGCTGCCGGCAGCTATCTTTTTTATGTACCTGTTTACGCATCAGTACCACCGACTGATCAAATGGAAGTTTTGGCTCACCATTGTTATTGCGCTACTTGTCTTCAGCCCTAATGTCATTTGGCAAGCCTTAAACGGCTTCCCCAGCTTTATACATACAGCCGAATTAGCCAACAAACCGGGCTGGGATGGCAATCCTCATGAATTTATTCCTGGTCAGCTGATTGTTTTTGGTCCTGTGGCACTAATCGTTTTAATCACCACACTAGGCAAACGATTTCGGAATCAGTATCCGACGGTTTGGTATTGTACTTGGACCCCACTATTCATCTTCAGCCTTAAATCGTTTCAGGGAGAAGCGTTTGTCAATTGGGCGGCCTTCGCTTACGCCAGCGGTGCAATTCTGTCGGGAATTGCAATAAGTACCATGAAATCGTGGATAAAGATCAGTCACTTGGCTCTGAGCATTCTGGTTGCGGTAACCTTTTATCACTACCCGATCATCCAGAAAACGCTGAACATTGTGCCTTCGACAACAAACACACCCTATGCTCGTATAGAAGGTTGGCGAGAATTGTCCCAGCAAGTAGCCGCTGTGGCTCAACAAAACCCAGCTGCTTACGTGGCCTCGAACAGCCGCATGGTAAATGCCTATTTAAGTTACTATTTACCAGAGTCAATACAGAAGTTGCGTACGCTTAATCCTGACAACCATATATCCAACCATTATGAGCTATTTTATCTTCTAAAGGACGAGGAGCGCCCTGTTATCTGGTTAAGCGAAAGGGAACTGACTCAACACCCGATCAATCCAGTGTTGCCCCCGCCCTCACTACTAACCAAGCTTGAGCAACCGGTTTACTCCAGCAACGTTCGGACCTTATGGGTCTACACCATTGAATAAGAAAAATGCGACTACTGTTTAGTTATGTGTTTTTAACAGCGTTACGATTCCAACTTGCCATGTTTGGTGGTTTCTCACTGCTGTTGGTTGGTCAACAGGTTATCAGAATTCTTGAAAAACTCCCCAACATAGAATTGTCGCAGTTAGCACTGATGATCATTTATATAGTGCCCGATGCAATCAATGACATTGCCCCTATCGCGCTGGTATTGGCCGTATTATTAACAGGCAATCAACTCTATAGCCAAAGCGAAATATATATTCTGAAAAACGCGGGCTACGGCCCCATGCGTGCCAGCTTACCACTGCTCATGTTGAGTTTAGTCACCGGATTGGTGATGACTGTTAACGGGTCT
>NZ_JBNKPP010000178.1:0-8531 GCF_050295395.1 Agarivorans sp. | reverse complement strand
ACTTTAAGTCTTTGGAGGGGGCCAGTTTTTCCCAAAAATCGGAGTCGGTCGCATCGCCTTGAATAACCGCGCGGCCACTTTCAATTTGGTGTTGAATTTTGTCTAGGTCGGTATCTATGCCCAGTACTAAATCGGGGTAATATTGTTGCAGCATATCGTAGGCCCCTTCACCAATTCGCCCCATACCAAGAATGACCACTTGCATCTGACCTAATTCAATTGGTTGGTCTTCTAAGTGCAGTTTCTTACGTTGCAGGCGTTTTAATTGAGGGCGCAGGTACTGATACAAAATGTCGGCATTTTTATGGATGGGGGCCGACACCAAAAAGCTTAAGCTTACCGCTACCGCCAATATGGCCATCCATTCGTTGCCTATCCAGCCTTGATGCACTGCCACTGCGGTAACAATCAAGCCAAACTCACTGTAGTTGGCTAAGCTGAGAGCCCCTAAGAAAGCGGTGCGCGAACGTAGCCGAAAGGTCAGTAAATACAATAAATAAAAGGCTGATTTGAGCACCAACACAAGCACTAAGAATAGCGCTATATAAATAGATTCGAGACTCAGTTCGCTAGATAAACCAATGGATAAGAAAAAGGCTACTAGGAAGAGTTCTTTGAAGCTAAATAAGGCTTTAGCCATACCGCTGGCTGCTGGGTGTCCGGCTAGCAACATGCCCACAAGCAATGCACCTAGGTCGGCTTTTAAACCCACCATACTAAACAGGTGGGCGCCTACCACAAAGGTGAGGAAGAACCCCATTACCAATTGTAGTTCGCCGTGGCCAACCCGATTTAATAAACGGTAGAGGAATGGTCTTAGCGGTAATAGTAATAACAATAGCGGTGCATAAATGGTCGGTAGTTTTCCAGTAGTGCTGGCCAGAAAGACCACCGCGAAGATGTCTTGCATGATCAGAATACCGATCGCGACCCGACCATACAGCGCATTCATTTCACTTTTATCTTCCAGCGCCTTAACCGCGAATACGGTACTGGAAAAACACAGTGCGAAGGCTATCACCGATATACCGTTGCTTGACAGTTCGCTAATGCTGCCAATGCCTATCCATTTTACCGCCGACAATACGCCAATAAACAATAGCATGTTGGTAATGATATGAGCGCTAGCGGTTCCCCATACTTCGCGTTTAAACAGGGTCCGAATATCTAACTTCAAACCCACGGTAAACAACAGCAAGGTAACGCCGAGATCGGCGGCGGTAGAAATCATCTCATTTTGTTCAAAGCCGATTTCTCGCAGAGCAAAGCCCGCCGCTAAAAAACCAATTAATGGGGGGAGGTGCGCTAAATGCGCCAATAAACCGGCTAAAAAAGTAACAGTGATGAGTATCGAAATATCCATTAATGCCCGTTCTTCTTATTATATTATGTCGATGGCAGCCACATTAGGATAAACATAGTTTGGCCTAAAGGGTACCATTTCAATATCTTGTTCTTTACTCACGCCGGACAGGACTAATATGGTTTCCAAGCCCGCTTGAAAGCCTGCCAAAATGTCGGTGCGTAAGTTGTCGCCAATGATTAAGGTGTGTTCTGCGTGGGCGCCCATTTTGTTCAGTGCTGCTCGCATAATCCAAGCGCTAGGTTTACCTACTACAAAGGGTTTTCGTCCGGTGATTCGCTCTATGGGGGCACACAACGCGCCGCAGGCGGGGCTCATATTCGGTCCATGAGTATCGGGGTTCGTGGCAATAAATTGTGCACCTTCGGCAACAAATCTGGCGGCGTGCTGAATCATGTTCCAGTTGTAGTTTTTGGTTTCGCCTACAATCACAAAGTCGGGATTGATATCGGTGATGGTAAACCCCGCGCTATACAGTTCATGAATCAAGGCACCTTCACCTATCACATAGGCTTTATTACCCGATTGGCGCTTTAAAAAGTCGGCTGTCGCCATGGCCGAGGTATAAAAACAACTTTCTGGAATGTTTAAACCCGCCGTCTGAAAGCGATTTTGTAGGTCTTGCGGCGTTTGTGCGGGGTAATTGGTTAAAATAACCAGTTTGGTTTCGTTGGCTAACAAGCGTTCGATAAAGGTTTTAGCACCATCTATCAGTTGATTGTCGTGCAACAATACCCCATCAATGTCGCAAATAACGGCTTTACTCATTGTTTTTCCTTAAAACTCTATTTTTTACAGCATCAGGGTAACGTAGTGAGGCCAGAAAGCGCTAGATAAAAAGTAACTTTCTGGCAACAAATAGATTATATTCTTTATTATCCAAGCGGTTATAAGGAAGGCCCGATGCTTAATATTAAACAATTTGTGAAAAAAATCCCCAAGGTGGAATTGCACCTTCATATCGAAGGCAGCCTTGAACCTGAATTAATGTTTAGCTTAGCAGAACGCAATGCTATCAGCTTGCCTTATTCTTCGGTAGATGCGCTAAAACAAGCTTATCAATTCAATAATTTACAAGAGTTTCTTGATTTGTATTATCAAGGGGCGGAAGTGCTACAGACCGAGCAAGATTTTTTCGATTTGGCTTGGGCATACTACCTCAGTTGTCAGCGAGATAATGTATTACATACAGAAATCTTTTTTGACCCACAAACCCATACTGAACGTGGCATCGATATGGGTACGGTGATTCACGGTCTAATGCGTGCTAAACAGCAGGCTCATCAGCAATTGGGGGTGAGTAGCGAATACATATTATGCTTCCTACGTCATTTATCTGAGGAGTCGGCTATTGAAACGCTGCAAGCCGCTAAGCCGTATTTGTCTGATATTGTTGGCGTGGGCTTGGATTCTAGTGAACAAGGACATCCGCCAGAGAAGTTTCAACGGGTGTTTGCCATGGCCAAGCAACTTGGCTTGCAGCGGGTGGCGCATGCGGGTGAAGAAGGCCCCGCCGCTAACGTGAGAAACGCTTGGCAGCTTTTAGATGTGAGCCGTATCGACCATGGCGTGCGCTGCTTAGAAGATGAGGCTTTAGTGGCGCAGTTAGCTGAGGCTAAACTGCCGTTAACGGTATGTCCTTTTAGTAACGTAAAGTTAAAAGTGGTGTCTAACTTAAGTGAGCATCCGTTACCGGAAATGCTCAATAAAGGTTTGGCGGTCACGATTAATTCCGATGACCCAGCTTATTTTGGCGGTTATTTATTGGCAAACCTAGAGGCCTGCGCCGAAACGTTTGCTTGGACAGCACAACAAATTGCCGATTTATGTCACACCGCAGTGCAAGCAAGTTATGCCAGTGAAACGAGAAAAAGAGAGTTAAGTCAACTAATTGACAACTGCTTAGCCGAGTTTAACTAAGCTAGCTTGTGTTTTTCGCAGCGCTCGCCATAGTAAATATTGAGTGAATGCGTAGGAGATAACCATGTTTGTTGTATTGTTTCGTTGGAAACTCAATGAAGAGCATCTGCAGTCGTTTAAAGAAGGCTGGTCAGAAATTATTCACCATAACATAGACAAATGTGCTGCCTTAGGCTCGCGCCTTCATAAAGCATCTGACGGCACTTGGATTTCTTATTCACAGTGGCCAAGCAAGGAACATTGGCTGCGTTCTAAAGAAAGCGAACCAATGGTCGCAGAAGCTCGGCAAAAAATGCGCAAAGCTATTTTATGGCAAGATGAGCCGTTATTGATGGCCCCACAGTTAGATCATTTTGTATCGACTAGTTTGGATGCCGGAAGCTCGATTATATAAACTTGCCCGTCCAGTTTACTTGCTTTAGCGCTTAAGCTCAGTAAACTGGCGCGCAGTTTAATTAATTCTAAAGGCTGTATTGGTAGGCTATGTCTAAGTTTGCGTCTCAAGCATTTTCAATCTCTTTTTCAAAAGCGTGGTTGGCCCCCAAATATTGGGGGACGTGGTTGCTCGGTGGCCTACTTATTTTATTTGCTTTTATTCCGGTAAAGTTACGTGACCGTATTGCGGTGGCGCTGGCCAATCGCTTATTTAAGCTTAAGGCTTTGAAGAAGCGGCGCGCGATTGCCGATACCAACCTTGCTTTGTGTTTCCCCGAAATGAGCGCCGAGCAGCGTGAGCTGTTGATGCTGAAGAATGTGCAAATATTTGTGCAGCTAATTTTGGGCGCTGGGGAGATGACGGTTCGTTCAAAAACCTATTTGCAAAATAGGGTCGTCGTTGAAGGGGAAGAGCATATTCAGAGCCTACTGGCTAATAATGAACGCTTCATTGTATTGTTACCGCATACCTACCCAGTGGATTTTCTTGGCACTTATTTTTGTACCCGTGGCCATGACATGTGCACCATGTTCAAAAAAACCGGTGACCCTATTGTTGATTGGGTCATGGCTAAACAACGTACCCGCTTTGGCGGAGTAATCTTTGAACGTGACGCGGGAATTAAAACACTGATTAAAGCGGTTCGCGCCGGTTATGGGTGTATTTATTTACCCGATGAAGATTTTGGACCAGAGGCGAGCTTAATGACGCCGTTATTTGCTGCCACAAAAGCCACTTTGCCGGTATTGGGCAAAATGACTCAACTTAGTGGGGCAAGAGTAGTTCCTATTTATGCTGCTTATGACAGCCAGTTGCATAAGGTGAAGTTATATATTCACCCACCGATGCAAGACTTCCCGAGTCAGGATGTAGCTCAAGATACTTTGCGAATGAACCAAGAAGTGGAAAAGCTGATCCTTCGCTCACCTGAGCAGTATATGTGGTCGTTGAAACTATTGCGTACCGTTGAAGGCAGTGACCAGCCTCGCTACTAGCCTTTAGCTGTATTCCACTAGCGCTTGGTTTTTATAACGACGAACTAAGGCAACAAATTCGCTTGCTTCGCGATCAAGAATGGTCTGGTCAATCAGTAAGTCATATCCAGTGAGTTCGCGGAGCTTCTTCATTCGGTTGGCAAACATGCCATTTAAGCCGGTGTAGATTTTACCGCTGGTTGATTTGTAATAATCATCTTCAATTAAATGCTCACTCACTTGACTGCCTTGGCAGTGACTACAGCTGCGTTTTAAGGAAGCTAACAGTGCCGCCCGCTGCTCGGTGAGCAGGTGAGCGCAGAGACGAGGAGAGAGGCTGTCTAACACAAAGTCAGGTTGTTTCAGCCTGATTCCAATGTAATTCATTTCTTGCCAATTGAGGCCATCGTGCAAACGAGGCACATCTATTCGTTGTAATTCTTGCCAAGGTAGGCACCAACCGCCATAACGATGGTGGAACTGGAGATGGTCATAACACAGGATTACCGAATAAACCGGCTGCATCCATTTTTCTACGCCAATACGGATCCCCAAATAAGCTAGGAAAAATAATATCGAGGCTAACAACGAGACCAACATCGCTGGTACATATAAGGTGCTAATGCCTGCCAATACCAGTATTGAACCCAGCGCGACTAAGCTTTTGGCGTTGTTGCTGGCTTTGCTTCTTATCCATATCGACTTAGGCATGGCGTTTACCTCATTAGTGGCTGTTAGTTATCTATACGGACCGACTGAGTGAAACGTTTATTCCGGTAAGCTGTGTCTTAATTATTGAGTTTAGCCTTGGCCACCTGTTTAGCGTTGAAGATCGCCATTTGCTCATCGGTAGCAGGCAGTTGATGATGGGCTTTCCAATTGCTGTAAGGCATGCCATATATCTTTTCTTGTGCCTGCTCATAAGTCATTGATTCGCCCTGTTCTTCAGCAGCTGCCATCATCCATTTAGCCAAGCAGTTACGGCAAAAGTCGGCTAAATTCATTAATTCGATGTTTTGTACTTCTTTGTGTTGATCTAAATGGGCCAGTAGTCGTCTAAAGGTGGCGGCTTCTATTGCTTGTTGTTTGTCCATGCTTAGTCCTTGAAGGCTTGTATTAAGCTTGATAAAGAGTAAAAAGCAGCGTTATAACGCTGCTTTAGTCGAGTGTTAATCTGTCTCGGGCTTAGCCCTTAGTGAGCAGGTTATTTAAGTTAATGATAGCGGCATTTGCCCGCGATACATAGTTGGCCATGACCAATGAATGGTTGGCCACTAAACCAAAACCGGTGCCATTTAATATCATTGGGCTCCATACAGATTCTTGTGTGGCTTCAAGTTCACGAACAATTTGACGCACTGCAACGGTGGCGTTTTTCTTTTCCAATACGCCTTTAAAATCAATTTCGATAGCTTGAAAGAAATGTAACAAGGCCCAAGCTTCACCGCGCGCCTCATAAAATACGTCATCAATTTCCCACCAAGAGGTTTTGACTAAGCTCTCTGATGGAGAGAAGGTGGATTGAGCCGCGCCTTCTTCACCCGCTAGGTTGGTGTTTAAACGGGTTCTACCAACCGACGCTGAGAGCTTTTGTGACATGCTGCCAAGGCGTGATTGCACTTCGTTCAACCAGTTAACCAAATTGTCGGCACGAGCATAAAATTGCGCGTTGGGATCGGTAGGGTTGGCTAGTTGTGAGCGGTAAATTTTTAGCGCATCGATGGCGTCTTGATATTCCCGCTCGGCGCTAGGGAGCTGCCAACTGGTGTGGTCAATATTAAACTTAGGCTGGGCAATTTTTAGTTGAGGATGTTCAACCGATTGTGATTGTGAGCGGCTAAAGTCTTTGCGCATGATTAGCGCCAAATCTCTCACTTGGTTAAGTGCCCCAAGCTCCCAATTAGGCATATTGTCCATAAGTACACTGGGAGGTATTTTGTCATTACTTAAATAGCCGCCAGGTTTGTTCATGAGTGTTTCGGCCACCAACATCAGTGCACTAGTGGTGGCATAACCGGTAACAATTTGCTCGTCGTTGGCGGCGGCTTGTTCTGTCATGTAGCTTTTTATGTCGACGCGGTCTGGCTCACTGCTCCAGATAACGGCAATTACGTAGTTAATAATGAATAAAACAAAGAAAATTATCGCCAGTTTGCGACCTGTTAACTGGAACATTAGCTAACCCTCAACAGTATGAATGCTCTCAGCATAGCCAAGTGATGAATTTAATCAACAGCTTATCGAAAAACTTAAGCGAATCACTGGCGTGTTGTCGGTAGCGCTTTAGTAACACGTGGCAGTAGTGATAAATCGCAATAAGTGAAAGGCGCAGCAAATATAGGGTTTAACTCTAGCGTGGGTACTGACACAATATGCTAAATATTTATTTTACATGGAGGTAAATCGTTATTAGATGGTGTAAGTAGTGTATTTAAGAAATATCATGTTGCTTTTGGGGGTTGTACTGAGTCTTGGCATTTGCGCGGCCAAGCCCACTGCAGCAGCCGAACTGGAGTCCTCATCTGTCAAACCTTGGGCTGCTGTTTTTCTCGATTATCAGCATCCTGACGAACCTATGTTAGGCATCAGTGTAGCGGTAAATCATTATGATAAGCACTATGCTCGTTGGGGATATTACTTGGCTTACGCTAAGTCGCAGCAGCAACAATTAGAGCGGCCTTATGCAGAACAAGCACTGCGTGAATTAGGCATGTTAAGACTGGGTTTAAGCTATAGCATCAGTAATGATTTGAGTGTGTATTTTGGTACTAGCATGCTTGAGGAATCAACAGACTATACCGACGGTATCAGCCTTTACTGCTCCGAATGTGAAGCGCAGTGGCATAATACTCGCGATAAAAAATGGGGTGCTGATGTGGGCTTGCGTTGGGCTTTTAGTCAGCACTGGGCACTATCTCTTGGTTACAATAGCAGCGTTAACGGCGGTATATTCAGCTTTGGTTATCGCGGTTAATAAGTATGCTGAACAAACCGTAAAACTTAGGCTAATCGAGCTGACAGCAGAGCAAGATTTCCGGCTGTTCTAGACGGCATACTTGGAGCTGTTGCTCGGTGATTAAGCCATAACTGGCAGGCCAGTCTTGACGCGGCATGGACACCGAGCCAGGGTTTAATTGAAAATGCGGGCCTTGACGTTCGGCTTGAGGAATATGGCTATGGCCACTCACTAAAATATCGCCCTCGGCTAGCGGCGGTAGCTGGTTTGGACCATAGTTGTGGCCATGACACAAAAACGCCTTTCGTTTGCCTATTAATAGCTGGTTATATTCTGCTAATAATGGAAATTGACACAGCGCTTGGTCTACTTCGCTATCACAATTCCCTCTCACCGCAATAATTCGCCCAGCCATTTGGTTTAAGGCCTCAGCCACCTTTAATGGTGCGTAATGCTGTGGCACCGGGTTGCGTGGCCCGTGATTGAGTACGTCGCCTAAGCAGACTAAGTGTGACGCGCCACTGCGTTTAAAGGCCGCGAGGGTGAGTTGTAAGGCTTGGTAGTCGCCGTGAATATCTGAGCAAATAAAAAGCATGAGACAATCCTATTGTTGGTCGAGCTCAACTAAGCGCTAGGCCAATCAGTTTATTGTGTTGAGAGTAGGCCACAGTCGCTGAGCAATTTTTCGGCAAGGGCTTTTGCCAAGGCCCTATGTTGCGTTTCATCGAAATGCACGCCATCTGCTAGGTTTGGCCTTAGATAGTCTGCTGCGTCAATATATTCACAGTTCAAATCATTGGCAAGGCGCTGGTAGTAGTGAGCGAGTTGCTGTGAATGCTGCTCGGCACCACGAAAGAATTCGGCGAAGTTGCCGCTGCTGTT
>NZ_JBNKPP010000177.1:0-1887 GCF_050295395.1 Agarivorans sp. | reverse complement strand
AAATGTAGTCATAAAGTTAACACTTTAAATTGATTTTCTGCGTGGAACGAGACGCTGGTATATAAACTTAGATACCTATGAGTAAACCTAACTTGCAACATTTTTGGTGCTTTTTGCTGCTTCTTTGGACATTTAGTCCGTTTGCCCATAGCGCTGAAATTGCGTTGGATTCCCCCTATTTATTCCATGCCGATGCGAAACAGCTCCCTCCCGAGCATTTTAATGACGTGACCCAGTGGATGGGGCAACTTGAGGAGGCTCGTTCAGTCAGCCTTGCGGGCGGTGATTATTGGATGGTATCACCGGTAATGGTCAATAGTCGTCAAAGCCATTGGGTGGTGGATGCCAGTAATTCGATTGTGGAATCCGTCGATTATTGGTTACTTGGCAGTGATGGCTCAGTGCAAACGGCCCACAGTGGTTACTATGCGCCCTATGAATTTTTATTCGATTACGGCCGTAAAGTGCGGCTGAATATGGGGACCGATTATTGGTTAGTGACTCGCCTCAGTAGCCGCTATTATTCCTCCGCGCCTGAATTGGCGATAGAGTCGGAAGAAGTGCACCAGTTAACCAACGACCGTGTGGCCATGGCGATACTGATTTGTTTAGGGGGATTGCTCTTTATCGCTCTATACAATCTACTGATTTACATCTCTATTTTTGATAAGGCCTTCTTATACTATGGTCTTTATGTATTGACCTATTTTGGTGGCTGGGCACTGACCTTCCATTTACCGGCGCATCTATTTAACTTCCATCAGCTTGAATTACATCATCTGTTTTTTATCAGCTTGCCGATATTTAACATCATGTTCTACAAGCACTTCTTACAGTTACCTAGCTATTCGCCTAGATTATGGCGGCTTAGCCAATATTTATTAGTCGCGTGTATTTTAGCCTTGCCGACCAGTATTTGGTTATTGCCCTATACCGCGATTATTGCCTCTGTCTTAATCATGCTGTGGATTGCGTTAGCGATCACCTGTGGCAATGTGTGCTTGATGAAAGGCTTTGCCCCCGCGCGCTATTTCATCATGGCCTTTAGTTGTTTGCTGTTGCCTGCGGTGATTATTCTTCCAGGCAATATGGGGATCACCCCTGATTTTATTGAACATGCCGAGTTTGCGACACTACTGGGTGGCACTGTGGATGCTTTGCTGTTATCCCTTGCGTTAGCGAATAAGCTCAAACTGTTGGCTGAAGAGCGCAAGGCCCACATTGAAGAACTCGGTATCGCTTGGGAGAAGGCCAGACTCGATGGTTTAACTCGAGTCGGTAATCGTTATGCCTTTGATGAATATATGAATTCGCAATTAACCTTTGCCGATAAGGTTGTACAACCAACGGCCTTGGTGCTGCTTAATGTCGACAGCCTTAAAATGGTGAACGATACCTTAGGGCATCAGGAAGGAGACCGTTTACTGCAAAATCTAGTGCAGTTTTTGCAGGCGACCAATATTGCTCACCTTAAGATTTACCGGATCAGCGGCGATGAGTTTGTGCTTATTCTGCCCGCAAATGGCATGGGGACCTTAACCAGCAGCTTAAAGGGATTAACGGCGCAATTTGCCGCCGAAGGCTTAAAGGATTGTCAGTTTAGTTTTGGCTTTGCCACCAATAGCGATGTGGCCGAACCCCACGAGTGGCTACGCTGCGCCGACAGCAATTTGTATCAGTCGCGAATGGAAAAGCGCCGCCAGGAATATGCCGATACCCGCGCGGGTGAGATAGTGTCTATTTAAAAGAGTGTCAATTTAGAAGAGTGCCTATTTAAAAGAGTCTCGATTTAAAAGACGGCCTATTTAAATTTGAATACACAATATCTAGATAAAAAAGGGGCTGCATAACGCAGCCCTTTAGCATTTAGGCGAAGTCTTTTTCGCC
>NZ_JBNKPP010000176.1:0-13555 GCF_050295395.1 Agarivorans sp. | reverse complement strand
TCATCGACACAATGGCGCTAATCGCTAGGTTTTCTGCATCTCGTAGTGCCGACAGCAAAACGAAGTGACCACTTCCACCTCCAATGGTGGCAACGGCTAAGGGGCGGGGTGAAGGTTTTATCACGAGAGCTCCGAGCTGGTTTATGGCAAAGCTAAGTGTCTAGCCTAGTCGAGTGGGCTAGATTAAATAAAGCGAGTGAATCGTGCAATGTTAAATCTGTCATAGTCTTGCCATAAAAAGGTCACTTTATAGTCAACTGGGCTTTCTAGATTAGTCCTAACAGGGATGGTTAGGCGAAAACGGATGACAACAAAACACATTTATCAAAGTTTGTGGCTCTCAGACATTCACCTTGGTTGTAAAGATTGCAAGGCCGAAATGCTGCTACAAGTATTGCAGCAAACCCGAGTAAAACGCTTGTTTTTGGTGGGGGATATCATCGACGTATGGGCGCTGCAGCGTAAAATGTATTGGCCAGAGTCGCATAATCAAGTATTGCAACAAATTTTGCGCTTGGCTAAGTCAGACTGTGAAGTGGTGTATATACCGGGTAACCATGACTATTTATTTAAAGCCTACGATGGTTTGGCGCTGGCCGATATCAAGGTAAGTAAACAGTATCACTACACTACTATTACCGGTAAAAAAGTATTGATGATGCATGGCGATCAATTTGATGAAGAAGTGTGTTTTGGCCGTTTTTACGCCAAGTTGGGCGACCACCTCTACGACTTGCTGCTATTTGTTAATCGCAGCTTTACTAAAGCGCGGCATTTATTAGGTTACCCCTATTGGTCTTTAGCCGGATGCATTAAGGGGAAAATCGCTAAAGCCAAGCAGGCTATCTCGCGTTATCGACAGGCGGTAGTGAAGGAGGCCTTAAAGCAAGCGGTGGATGTGGTGATCTGTGGCCATATTCATCATCCAGAGCTGCGCCAAGAGCAAGGGGTGATTTATGCCAACGATGGAGATTGGATAGAAAACTGCACTTTGTTATGTGAAACCATGGACGGGCAATTACAGTTGCGCCGCTGGGATGACCGGCTAAATACTACGGTGGAGTTAGCGGCCATCTGTTTGCTGGAACAGCCCCAAGAACTTGCTGAAAAAGTCGCCTGATTGCTCGTTTTGTTAGCAGTTAAACGCTTTGCTGAATTTTTTTTCGTTTGGTCGTTGACAAGACGTAGCAAAATCCGTTTAATAGCGCTCCGTTGCTCAAGCAGATTTGCTTAAGTAACGGTGTGCCGATTTAGCTCAGTTGGTAGAGCAACTGACTTGTAATCAGTAGGTCGCCAGTTCGACTCCGGCAATCGGCACCATTCTTTCTAAAGCCTCGTCTAATGACGGGGCTTTTTCATTTCTGGCTTAGCAGCATCTCAAGATTTGGCATTTCTATAAGGCTGGTTTATGCTGCGATTTCTTTTTTACTATTCACCGGACGCCGTATGCTTAAAGCCTTGAAAGAGTTTTTACAAGCCACCCTTGAAGAGTCTAGAGAACAACACGCTCACAGTGTTGAGTTGGCCGCTGCGACCTTGTTGGTGCAATTAAGCCAAAGTGATAATCAGCAAAGCAATGCTGAAAGCGCCGTTATTTTAAACAAAATTAAGCGTTTGTTTGTATTAGACGAAGCAGAAGCCGAGCGTTTGTTTATGCAGGCGCAAACTCAGGCAAAACAAGCCGTTTCAGTATTTGATTTTACCCGACATGTGAAAAAACTCGATTACCAACAGCGTTATCAGTTTACCGAAGCCTTGTGGAGGGTTGCGTATGCCGATGGGGTGTTGGATCCGCAGGAAGAAGCATTAATTCGTCAAGTAGCCGATTTAATCTATTTAAGTCATGCCGATTTTATTAAGGCAAAAATGTCGGTTCAGCCGCACGCCTAAGTCGGTTTTTCAAGCTAGCTGGTAAGTGGATCTTTTGTTTGAATTTTCATCGATTGAGGGGGTTTTGCATACAAATTGCTGGTTCTTTATTCACTTAAACAAAAGCATGCGATAAACCCTTTACCTTTAAACTAGCTTATGTATAATTCGCTTCCGTTGCAGGGGCGTAGTTCCAATGGCAGAACGTCGGATTCCAAATCCGAATGTTGGGAGTTCGAATCTCTCCGCCCCTGCCATTTTCTCTCCTATTTATTCGATTTCTCTAATCTCTAATCTCTAATCTCTAATCTTTTACTTTTTCTCTAGTTTATCTATCAACGAGCACTGTTTTTCCTCTGTTGGGTTTGCGTATTTCAGCTGGTAATTCATAAGGTTTTGTTAGCGCCACCTCGACTATGCTTGGCTTAGGCTATTGGCAGATTCTAGCGTTGGCTTCCCCGAGCTACTGGGCTAAGTTATGCCTGCTCGTTCCTTATACTTTCTTATATCCCCATATATTCCTAGTCAGAGTGCGGCGGTTCCTCCTCCTTAGCAAACTTGCCTAATCGTGTTTTAATTTTTGGTAGTTTCTTCATTTAACCGTGCTAAATAGCCACGAATTATTTATCAAGCCCTCTAATTCTTGTCTCTCCCAATTTTGCTTACTTTTTAGGCGTATCGCAGTATTGGCGGGCTTAGAGAGCGATTGGCGTATACCTCTTTAGTCATACATCGAAGGGTCTAGTCCATCAAAAGCGATTATTTAATAAGGGTTTTGTCATCTAATATGCACTCATCGACAGACGGAAGGCGCTCAGCAAATAGTTATCAAATAATTCAACTATTTACTAAGTGCGACATGGATCACTAATTAAGTGTGATTCTTGTCATAAACATATATCGGTCTGTTTATAAATTGTACAGGTTGGCGGGGCTCTTCAGTGCCCATTCTTGGTTAAACAGCAAGGGTGGTAAGTGTTTTTAGCACTGTGATTAAGCTTTTGGCGTCATTCATATTAAGTCTATTTCAACATTAACCATATTTGGAGACCAAACAGATGGCTGGAATTTTAGAAGGTATTAGAGTAGTAGAAGTCGCTTCAATGGCAGCAGCCCCCTCAGCAACAGTAATGTTGGCTGACCACGGTGCAGAAGTGATCAAAGTAGAACCCTTAACTGGTGATGCATGGCGTTACGGTCACATGGTGGCGGGTATGCCAAAAAGCAAAATTGCTTACACCACTTACATCCAAAACCGCACCAAAAAATCTATCGCTTTAGATTTGAAAAAACCTGAAGCACAAGAAGCATTGCTAAAACTGGCGGCAACAGCAGATGTATTTTTAACCAATTCGCCACGCAATGTGCAAAAGCACCTTAAGCACACTTATGAAGACATTAAAGCGGTAAATCCAGAAGTGGTATATGCATGGATCAACGGCTTCGGTCTTGAAGGTCCAGATAAAGATGCCCCTGGCTTTGACATGACTGCTTGGTATGCCCGTACCGGCATTATGGAAGAGCTACGTCCAAAAGATGCTGGCCCTGTGCCGCTACCTGTTGGCACCGGTGACTTGAATACTGCTACAGCGTTGTTCAGTGCAGTAATGACAGGTCTTTACCATAAACAGCGCACTGGTAAAGGCTCTAAGGTCTCTACTTCTTTAATGAATAACGGCTTGTGGGCTAACTCAAGCATGATGCAAGCGGCCTTAGCTGGCGCACCTGCGATGCAGAAATACCATCGCGAAGAGTGGCCAAACCCAGTAACGGGTGGCGTGTATAAAACTAAAGACGAGCGTTACGTGATCATTGTGGAATTAAACCCTAACAATGTAGAGAACTTACGTGATGCCTTTGGTGCCGACCATCTTAAAGGTGACGAGCGTTTTGCTACTCCTGAATTGCGTGCGGTAAACCACCAAGAGCTATTCAACGAAATGCAAGCCATTGTTGCTCAGCATGACCTAGCAACAGTAAAAGCTCGCTTAAAAGAGTTCCGAGTTAACTTCAGCGTGGTGCAAACCACTGAAGAATGTACTCGTGATGAACACATGATCGCAAACGGTTGTTTCCCTGAGGTTGAAGGCACCGATGGCATGCGCACTATCGACAGCCCAATTCAAGTTGAAGGTGATGATGTCAACAAAATCAAACCTCAAAACCCACCTAAAGTGGGACAACACACTATGTCTGAATTGACTGCCTTAGGTTATAGCGAAGAAGACATTAAGGCCTTGGTTGAAGCAAAAGCTGTAGGCGTTGCTCGTTAATCAAGCCGCTACCGAAATTACATTTTTAAATTAAATCTGAGGACCTTTTTATGTCAGAGCAACACAAGTTTTTTGAAGATTTTGAAATTGGTGAGAGCTACGTAACCAACGCCCGTACTATCACTGAGACCGATGTGGTTATGCACGCTATGCACAGTGGTGACTGGCAACCGCACCACACCAATGAAGAATTTGCTAAAAAGCAGTCGTTTAAAACACGCATTGCCCACGGCAACATGACTTTCTGTATCAGTACTGGTTTGATTTTTCAGTCGTCTTCTGAAAACCCAAACATTATGGCTTACGGCTTTAACAAAGTGCGTTACCCCGCACCGGTGTTCCCTGGAGACACCATCAAGGTAGAAGTCACCATTACCGAGAAAAAAGATCATCCTAAGAGAAAAACTCACGGATTAATGACACAAACAGAAGTGACCACTAACCAACGCGGTGAAACAGTGGCTTACGTTGAACATGAGCTGTTTGTGACTAAACGTAACCCAACTGAGTAAATCAACCAGCTTGAGTTCACTTCTTCATTAATTGTCAGTGGGGAAGGGTTCTCTAAGAGGCATCGGTCAACGTTAAGGGCCGATGCCAAAACAAATTTATCTAATTCTGCCTTAAGCGGAATTTACAAAGAGATGAAAGACATGAGCGAAGTAGCGAAGTACAGAGAAGTTGCCAAATTTTATGAAGATTTCGAAATTGGTGAAAGCCGCACTACCGCGGGCCGCACCATTACTGAAACCGATTTTGTAATGCACGCAATGCATTCTGGTGACTGGATGCCGCATCATACCGATGCCGAGTGGTGTAAAACTCAGCCGTTCAAAAAGCCAATCATTCACGGTAATGCGACCTTTAGTATTAGTACTGGTCTATGCATTCAAGGCGAGCCTTTAAACCCACATGGTATGTCTTATGGTTACGACAAAATTCGTTATCCAAACCCAGTGTTTGCTGGCGATACCATTCAAGTGACCATGACCGTGATTGATAAGAAAGATCACCCTAAAAGTCCGACGCACGGTTTGATTACCGAAGAGAAGGTAACTACTAACCAAAATGGTCAGGTGGTATGTGTGGCTCACCACGTTATTTATGTAGAAAAGCGTAACGCTTAAGCCTTGGTTTTCGCCCTTAATAATCATTGAAAGGAGAATAAGTTGATGCAATTAAACCAACATAAAGCCTCCAAATTGGCTCAGTTTCGTTGTATGGACGTTATTTGGCTGCTTGAACAGTGGGTTGAGCGTCAGCCAAACAAACCGTTTATTGTTTGGTCTCCTTTTGATGGTGCGCCTAGTCAGTCTTGGACTTATGCGGAATTGGCCGCAGCAGCTAAACAAGTTGCAGCCGGGCTGCGTAAACGCGGCGTAGGTAAAGGTGAATTTGTTTTAATGCACTTAGACAATTCTCCTGATTTTTTGATTGCTTGGTTTGCTTGCGCCTATCTTGGTGCAGTACCCGTCACCACTAATACGCGTTCAGTGGCAGAAAATGTGCAGTATTTTGCGCAAGTCATGAAGCCGGTGTGTGCAATTACCTCAGCAGAGTATGCGGCGGTAGTGCGTGAAGCCTGTGGCCAAGCGACGCCAGTGATTGTGTCGGGTGAGATAAGCCAAGATGCAGCGACGGCCTTGCATACCGAAGCTTTTGACCAACTAAAATGCGACGAGGCTATTGCCGCCTTGGCTAATGATCCAGAGCGTAATTTTGCGGTGCAGTTTACCTCGGGCACCACTTCTCGTCCTAAACCAACGATGTGGAGCAATGCCAACGCCTTGTGGGCGGGTAAGTCTATGTCTACTAACTTGCGTTTGACTAATGCCGACAAGACCTTGCTTTTTCTACCGTTGTTCCATGCCAACGCGCAGATCTCTGTATTAAGCAGTTTATGGGTGGGCGGTACTGTCGTGGTTCAGCCAAAATTTTCAGCATCGCGCTTTTGGGATGCTTGCGTAGCGCATCACATCACTTGGGTTTCGATGATCCCGTTCGCGTTTAAAGCCTTAAAAGGCAAACCGGTGCCAGCACAACACAATGTGCGAGTGATGATGGGGCTTGAGTTGATGCCCGAGCTAGAGCAAGAGTTTGGGGTACAAATTATGGCCATGTGGGGCATGACCGAAACCCTGTCTTCATGCATTGTGAGCGACCCCTTCCATCCGGGGCCAGCCGGCAGCATTGGCCGCCCCTCTCCTTTCTACGATATTGAAATTCGTAAGGAAGACGATGGCAGTTTAGCAGGCCCAGGCGAGCAAGGTTTACTGTTCGTGCGAGGCGAGCGCGGCGTGACGCTATTTAAAGAATATTACCAACAACCAGAGCACACCGCAGAAGCGTTTGATAGCACTGGCGCACTCGATACTGGCGACATTATTCACATTGATCAGCAAGGCTGGTTGCACTATGTCGCACGTTACAAAGATATGTTGCGTGTGGGCGGCGAAAATGTGGCTGCCTTAGAAATCGAAACCGCCATTGATCAAACCGGCTTAGTGATGGAATGCGCGGTGGTGGGTCAGCAGCACTATATGTTGGGTGAAGTTCCGGTGGCTTTTGTCTCGTTAAGTGATGAAGGTAAAAAGCACAAACAAGAGTATGTGCGCGAGCAGGTGATTGCTCATTGCCGAGAAAAATTGGCTGATTTTAAAGTGCCGAGAAGTGTGATGATTGTGGCTAGTTTCCCACGTTCAACATTGGACCGAATTTCGAAAAAAGTACTTAGAGAGCGCTTACCGCCAATTGAGTCATAAGCAGTTTATAGCAGCAAATTTTCAACAGTAAACAATGAGGGTATGTAGCGATTATGGGACCAACAGAAATATTGATTCTTCTTTTAGCCACCGCCGGGCCGACCAAAGCCGCCATTGTTTATTTAGGCTTAACCAAGCATGCGGATGCGAAGTTTAAACGCCAACTGGCTTTTCGTTCGGCGGGCATTGCAGCGGTACTGTGTATTTTATTTGCACTGCTTGGCGCGGGTATTTTATCGACACTAAAAATCAGCGTAGAAGCCTTGCTCATTGCTGGTGGAGCCATCTTATTTGTGTTTGCACTAAATATGGTGATTGGTGAAGAGAAAGCCGAAGCAGAGAGCAGTGAGCCACCCGAGCCAAGCTTAGACTGGGCGGCCTTCCCTCTGGCGATGCCTCTGATGGCTTCTCCTCAAGGTTTGGTTGCGATTGTGGCGATTGAAGCGACTAGCCAAACCTTTGCAGACTCAATGGTGTTGGTTGGGCTGATCCTAGTGGTAGCGGTAATTAATGTGGTGTTTATGCTGGGCGCAGATCGGATTTTCTCAAAAATTCCGCCGGCATTTTTAAAAGTCATTATGCGGATTGCTGGCTTATTGCTTTGCGGTCTGGCGGTACAAATTATGATTTACGGCTTCGACGGCCTAGGTCTAATACCCAATGAAGCGATAGAACTACACGGTTAGTGGCATTTTAGCCCTAATAACCAACAACTTGTAAAGAATTAGCAATTAATCAGGAGCTGAAAATGGCGACCTACAAATACGTAACAACAGAACAGATTGGCAATGTGGGAGTGGTGACTTTTAACCGCCCTGAAGCATTAAATGCCTTAAACGAACAAGTAGAAATGGATGTGACTGATGCACTGAAAGCCTTTGATGCAGATGAGTCTATAGGCTGCATGGTATTGGCCGGTGGCGACAAAGCCTTTTGTGCTGGCGCAGACCTAAAGTGGATTGCCTCACAAGACTTTGATTCGGCTTATCGTGGCAACCTTGCGGCCTATATGGACCAAGTGGCTAAGCTGCGTAAACCGGTAGTGGCGGCAGTGCGTGGTTTTGCCTTTGGTGGCGGCACCGAAATCGCCTTGATGTGCGACATTATCATTGCCGATAGCACCGCTAAATTTGCCTTACCAGAAGTGACTTTAGGGGTGATTCCTGGCGGCGGTGGCCCAGCTCGATTAACGCGTGCTGTAGGCAAAGCTAAAGCCATGTATTACATCCTAAGCGGTAAACCGTTCAGCGCCGAAGAAGCAGAGCGCATTGGCATGATCACCAAAGTAGTGGAAGACGGTGAGCTATTAAATGAAGCCATGAGCATTGCCAGTGCCATTGCCAGCAACCCCCGTTTAGCGGTGCTTGCTGGTAAAGAAGCGGTTAACCAACAAGCAGAACTACCTTTGGCGCCTGGTCTTAATTTAGAGCGCCGCTTATTCCATGGCCTGTTTGGTACTGAAGACCAAAAAGAAGGCATGGCGGCTTTTGCCGAAAAACGCAAACCTAATTATCGTAAGTATTAAAAGTTTAAAATTATCAAGAGGATATAAAAATGGAAAAAGTAATCGTTGAAAAAGCAAATGGTGTTATTTACGTAAAACTTAACCGTCCTGAAGTCATGAACGCTTGTGATGGCGATACCTACAATGCCATTGCCGATGCTTGGGAAGAATTAGAAAATGATCCTACCTTACGAGTTGGCATTATCAGTGGTGAAGGTCGCGCTTTTTGTGTGGGTACCGATGTTAAATGGGTGAATTCTCCTGCTGCCGACGGTTATGTTGACCGTTTATATCCTCGCCTACTTAGCATGACTAAACCTGTTATTGCCGCTATTCACGGTCACTGTAATGGTGGTGGTTTAGAACAAGCTCTTGGTGCTGATATTCGTGTATCAACAGATGATGCTCACTATGGCTTTGGTGAAATTCGCCTAGGTTGGATCCCTGGAGGCCACGGTACTCAACGTTTACCTCGTGTTATTCCTCTAGGTAATGCGCTTGAGTTGCTTTACACCGGTAACCGTATTGATGCGGCAGAAGCCTACCGCCTTGGCTTAGTTAACCATGTAGTACCAGCTGCAGAGTTAATGAGCAAATGTGAACAAATTGCTACAGACATCGTTAAAAGTGCGCCTTTGGCAGTGCAAAAAATGAAAACCACCGTAATGAAAGGTTTGGATTTACCTCTACCAGAAGCCGTTAAAGTTGAGAAAGAAAGCTTTGAATGGCTAATGAAAACCGAAGATGCCAAAGAAGGCGCTACCGCCTTTGCTGAAAAACGTGCACCAAACTGGCAAGCCAAATAAGTGTTAGTGGCTAGTTATTTAACTTTAAACCTATAAGTCCACCATGGCTTATAGGCTTTATGTAACAAGATATTGTTTATAGGATTCATTATGAAAAAGTTTAGTCAAGTCTCTAAATCTGTGCTTTTAGCCTCTGCTTTTGCCTGTGTTTTGCCGCAAGCGATGGCTCAAGATAAAACGCCTCTTATCGAGTTTAAAAATGGTTTTCCAATAGAACTTGAGAAGGCCACCCGTGAAGCAAACTATGGCGAGTTGTTTTTAGGCGGTGATATTTCTGCTTATTTCAACATGCGCGCTTCTGAATTTTTGCCTACTGCGGTGTTACCGGCTCGCCAAGCGATGATGCCATTGGGTCAAAAACCTATGCCAGAAGTGGGCTTGATTAAAGCCGACATGATCTCAGAGAGTAAATTAAAAGGGCCGCTGACGCTGGACCAGTTTTTAGAGCAATCTGACGGCGCCCAAGGTTACCTTGTAGTACACAAAGGCAATATCGTATACGAAAAATACCCACGGATGCGCCAAGAGGACGTTCACGTATGGATGTCGTCGGCAAAACCTACCGCCAGTTTATTAATCGACATGCTGATCAGCGAAGGTAAAATTGACGAAAATGCCCCAGTAACTAACTACTTAACTGAGTTTAAAGGCACCGATTGGGATGGCATTACCACACGCGATATCTTGGATATGGCGACCGGTATGGATTTGGAAGATACCAGCGAATCTCGCTTTGACCCAAATAACGTGGCACGCCGTGTTTATGAAGCAGAATTTGGTTTTCCTAATGAAAAACATGGTGTAGAAACGCTGGCTGAAGTACTTAAAAGCACTAAAGCTAAAGAAGAACCTGGCTTGTCTTTTCAGTACGCTTCTGGCCTTACTCAAATGTTAGTGCTTATTGCTGAAGAAGTAGAGCACGAACGTTGGCATCAAATATTTGACCGCCGAGTATGGTCAAAAGTGGGTGCTGAAGGTTCACTACAGTTACACATGACTACAGACGGTATTGTAGCGGCTCATGGTTTAATCTCTAGTAACCTTAGAGACTTCGCCCGCTTTGGTATGCTTTACACTCCAAGTTGGAGCAAAATCGCTACCGAACAAGTGGTTTCAGATGAAATTTTAAAACGCATTCATACTGAAAAACGTTCTCACGAATTCTTTATGAAAGGCTTCGATGGCGCGGTTATGGAGGACTACTTAGGTTCTACAGATATCGTTGCTAACAGCCGCCAGTGGGATGTACTTTGGGCTGATGGTGATATGTGGAAAGGTGGTTTGATGACTCAAGGTTTATATGTATCACCTAGTCGGGACCTAGTGATTGTATATTTCAACGTGAATAACGAAGACCACTCTGGCCACCGTTATGCACGTAAAATAGCCACTTCAGGTTTATTCGACAAATAAGCTGCGTTTAATCCAATAATTAAATAGCGAGTTAAAGCGGCACCCTATGGGGGCCGCTTTTTTATTTATGGCATTGTTGGTTTGAGTAAGCCAGTTTAAGGCTTAAGGCTCATACACCTTCTCTTCGTGTTCTAAGTTAGGAAACAAGTTCCTTACGGTTACATCCATTTATTACCTCAATAGGGCGCTTTTCCTCAGTAGCTACTCGCTCAGTCATCCCTATGCTACAACTTACAAGTTGTTTGTGATTTTATTTACAACTAAAAAGTTGTTATTTTGGCAATTTACAACTTTAAAGTTGTTAGGTGGGTTGTTTACAACTAATATACTACTAAATGTGGTTGGTACAACGTTAGAGTTGTTTTAGGTGTGTAGTGAAGAATATTGATGAAATTGCAGCGCTGCTCATTGAGCAACGCAAAAAATTGGGTATTGAGCAAAAAGATATGTACATGCGAATTGGCATGAAGCAGCAACAGTATCAGCGTATTGAAGCGGGGAGTGACGTTAAACTATCGACTTTGCTGAGGGTATTGGAAGGTTTGGATTTGGAGCTCTCAATTGCTCCTAAGGGAAAGAAGGCGGCCTCTTTATCAACTGAGAGCACACTAGCTAGGCAAAGCGAACTCGGAAAAGGTGAAAGTAGCTTAGAAGATGACTCTGATGATCTTGGTTTTTGGTTCAACTCAGAGGATAACATATGAGTAAGCAGACCGAGAAAGTTGAAGGCTTAAATATCCAACTGCACGGTATCGATGTCGCTGTCATTGCGCATTATGCTGGTGGGAAAAACATACTGATGTTCAATCCTGAATTTGTTGCGATGCCAACTGAGAAACAGCCTGTTTTTAGCTTGAGACAACTGCGCGACACTGGTTATTTTAGTAAGCCCCAGATTCGCACCGATAAGATCCCGCCTGTATTATCCAACCTGTTACCAGAGGGTGCATTGAGAGAACTGACAGCCAAAGCGCTCCAATGCCATATAAACAATGAATTCTCAATCCTTGCCTATTTAGGCTCTAACTTGCCAGGAGCACTCATCGCTAAGCCGATAAAAGCGGGTGATGTGCCCGATTGGGCGCTAGAGCAGCGATTATCGACAGAACCTCAGCAAATCAATGTTAAACATGCTGATACTAAGTTCTCATTGGCTGGCGTACAGATGAAGTTTTCTTCATCATATCTAGAAGACCGATACCATATCGACCAGGAGATTTCTGAGGATATGTGGATTATTAAAACTCCATCCACTGTCCACAAAGGTGTTCCCGTCAATGAATATACCTGTATGAAGCTGGCGGAGGCTGCCGGAGCAGATATTCCAGAAATTCGGTTAATCGAGCTTAAAGAAATTGAGGGGCTACCCAGTATTAAATTGCCGGAAGAGCAATATGCCTATGGCATCAAGCGATTCGACCGTAGCAGCGAGGGGCGTATTCATAGTGAAGATTTTGCTCAAGTATTTGGTCTTTACCCTTCGGACAAATATCAAAGGGTTAATTATGAGCAACTTGGTGGCGTACTTTACCAATCAAGTAGCGAACGGTTGAAAGACATTCAGCAGATGGCAAGACGCTTGCTCCTGAATATCTTACTTGGCAATGGTGATGCCCACTTGAAGAACTGGTCGTTGTTATATCCAGATGAGCAGTCGCCGCGCTTATCACCTTTGTATGATGTGTTGTTCACCACGCCCTATATTGAACACGACAGCTTGGCTCTCAATATGGCTGGAATCAAGCAATGGTATGAACTCTCCTTTAGTCACTTCGAGCAGTGGGCAGAGAAAGCGGGGATCCCCTGGATAGTCGTGAAGCCACATCTATTGGATGTAATAGATAAAGCAAGAAGCCAGTGGCCGCAAATGTTGGTAGCTTTGCCCATGCTGCAACAACATAAAACGATGTTGCTACACCACTGGGACCTGCTGAGTGACGATTTTAAAATCCAGTGATTTATTGATTAACAGATACAAAAAAAGACGCCCTAAGACGTCTTTAAATGTGGTATTGGTGGAGCTGGCGGGAATAGAATTGGTGTTTTAACTATTTAATAATAAAAGAAAATAAAAATTTTAATTTATTTTTGTACTTCTATTTGTACCACTAATTTGAAATGTGCTATTCGGCTTTACTTGTGAATGTTCTGTTTAGCTAGTGGTTGATATTTTCAGTTTGTTAAGAGTTTTGGGTAAGTTTCTATTTTTATTTATAGCTAATATGATATAAAAGTCAGTAAGTTACTTTGACAATCGGTAAATATGGAAAATCGCTGTTATTTTATTGAGTTATTAGCTTACTGGGAAGGAAAAGTAACAACCCGTCATTTACGCGAGCAATTTGGTATTAGCCGTCAACAGGCGAGTAAAGACCTTAAGCATTACAATCAACAGATTCTCACTCCGCTTATCTATCATTCCTCTCTTAAAGGCTTTATCCCTCCTTGTGATTATAGCCCTCAATTCATAAGTAAAGAGGCTGAGCAATACCTCACATGGCTCGCTTCTGGTTCTTTAGATAGCGGGCAAGTCAATACCGCAAATTTGACCTTTCAGCTGTGTTCTAAGCAGCGATACATATCACCCGAGGTTATGCGCGGTTTAGTGGCTGCTATGCGACAACAAAATAGGCTGGAAGTTGATTATGTTTCTTTGTCTCAACCAGATCGAGAAGGAAGAATTATTGTTCCTCATACGTTTGTTGATACTGGTACACGCTGGCATTTACGTGCTTGGTGCGAGAAGCATAACGATTATCGTGACTTTGTATTGAGCCGGTTTAGGGGGACTCCGGAGCTATTAGGGGCTTCTGAGCACAACTTAGCTAATGATTTAGCTTGGAATACTCAGGTTGAGTTAATTTTTGAACCCGATATTCGACTTTCTGCCGCTCAGCAAGCGGTGATAGCTGAAGATTATCAAATGCG
>NZ_JBNKPP010000175.1:0-11568 GCF_050295395.1 Agarivorans sp. | reverse complement strand
CACTGGTGCTCAACCACCGAAAAAAATAGTAACCGAATCTAAATTATATTTACCTAAAGATGCACCAACGCAATTAGAAATGAAAAAAGATTTAGGCTACTAATAATAAATAACCGCCTCTCAGTGGGTGTAATTTATTCTCTGAGAGGCTGGCGGAGTTTTTATGTCTTCAACCAGTGACGGTACCCAAACTATTTTAAGCGCTAAGGGAGTTAGCAAGCACTTCCCTGGTGTAAAAGCCTTACAAAATGTCGATTTTTCTTTAAGAAAAGGCGAGATCATGGCTTTGCTCGGGGAGAATGGCGCAGGTAAGTCAACGCTAGTGAAAACCCTAACCGGCGTATATCAACGCGATCACGGCGATATTTTTCTCGAAGGGGAACTCATTTCTCCACAAGATACCGCCCATGCCCAACAATTAGGCATAGGTACGGTTTACCAAGAAGTAAATCTACTACCTAATATGTCGGTCATGGACAATCTCTTCATTGGCAACGAACCCAAAAAATGGGGTTTAGTTGACCGTAAAGCCATGGCTAAACAAGCCGAAGCCATCGTTAAAAGTTATGGCCTTAACTTAGATGTCACTCAGGCTCTCAACAATTTTTCAGTCGCTATTCAGCAGGTTATCTCCATCGCGCGGGCTATTTCTTTATCAGCCAAGATATTAATCCTCGACGAACCCACCGCCAGCTTAGACAGTGGTGAAGTGAAAATGCTATTTGGCATCATGCGTGACCTGAGAGATAAAGGTGTCAGTCTGGTGTTTATTACTCACTTCCTCGACCAAGTCTACGAGGTAAGCGACCGCATCACCGTATTGCGCAATGGTCAATTAGTGGGAACTCATGAGACTAAGCAGCTACCACAAATCGAATTGATCAAACTAATGTTAGGTCGAGAGCTAGAAGATAATGCGCTGAAACGTGCTGGCAAAACCAAATTAAGTGACCAAGCGGTAGTTGAATTTAATGACTACGGTAAAAAAGGCAGTATCGTGCCCTTCGACTTAAAAGTGCACGCTGGCGAAATTGTTGGCTTAGCTGGTTTACTGGGTTCTGGTCGAACCGAAACGGCGAAAGTGATCTTTGGCATTGACCCTAACGACAGCGGAACTTGTAAACTCAAAGGCCGGCCGGTAAAAATCAAATCAGCACGTCAGGCTTCGCTGATGGGCTTTGGGTTTTGCCCAGAAGACAGGAAAACCGACGGTATCATTGGTGCAGCCTCGGTGCGTGAAAATATTATTTTGGCACTACAAGCACAGCGAGGTTGGTTTAAGCCCTTGTCGCGCACCGAGCAGGAACAAGTATCGGCGCGTTTCATTAAACAACTGGACATTAAAACCCCCAATATCGAACAACCCATCGAGTTCCTTTCTGGTGGTAACCAGCAAAAAGTCCTATTGGCGCGCTGGCTACTCACCAAACCTAAGTTTCTCATTCTAGATGAGCCCACCCGCGGTATTGACGTAGGTGCCCATGCCGAGATTATTCGTTTAATTGAATCGTTGTGCGCCAATGGACTTGCCTTGTTAGTGATCTCATCAGAGTTGGAAGAACTAGTAGGCTATGCCGACCGAGTCATTGTGCTACGTGACCGAAAACAGGTGGCAGAAATTCCCACGGAAGATCTTTCTGTTCCCGCCATTATGCAAGCGATAGCGATGTGAGGCTCAAATGACAGCATATAATACCTCTACCCCAGTCAAGCTTGCTAATAAACGCAAGTTTACTCTACCCAAAGGCGCGCCGCAGGTGGCCGCCTTACTACTGTTGTTTTTAATTAATGCCATTATTGCCGACAACTTCTTTTCTATTCATATTCAAGATGGTCGGCTGTTTGGTAGTGTCATAGACATTTTTAACCGCGGTGCCCCTGTGGCACTGCTCACCATCGGCATGACTTTAGTGATTGCCACCGGAGGCATCGATCTTTCGGTGGGTGCAGTGATGGCCATTAGTGGCGCAGTATTGGCCAGCATGGCCTCGCAAGATTACTCGCCGGGGGTTATCCTGCTATGTGCCCTGCTCTCTGGTGTGGTATGTGGCTTATGGAACGGTTTACTGGTGGCAGTATTTAAGATCCAGCCGATTGTGGCCACACTGATCTTAATGGTGGCTGGTCGCGGCATTGCCCAACTGATAACCCAAGGACAAATTGTTACTTTCAATAATGATATTTTATCTTGGTTTGGTAGCGGCTCTTTACTGTTGCTCCCTACTCCCATTGTGCTATTGATTATCGCAGCCATCTGTATTTGGTGTTTAACCAAAAAAACCGCTCTTGGGCTATTTATTGAATCAGTAGGCATTAATATTAAGGCTGCCAAAAACGCCGGTATTAATACGCCTGCCATTGTGATGAGCGTGTACGCTATTAGCGGTTTAATGGCGGCACTGGCTGGTATTGTGGTGGCGGCCGACATCAAAGGCGCCGATGCTAACAACGCCGGACTGTGGCTAGAGATGGATGCCATTTTGGCGGTGGTCATTGGTGGCACCTCACTAATGGGAGGCCGCTTCAACTTACTACTAGCGTTAGTTGGCGCCTTCATTATTCAAAGCATTAACACCGGTATTCTTCTCTCAGGCTATCAGCCTCAGTGGAACCATATTGTTAAGTCAATAGTGGTCTTGTTAGTGCTGGTAATGCAATCACCAGCGGTTATTAAGTTCATCAAAGGGAAGCAGAAATCATGATCAAACGTAACTTTCCTTTATTCATTACCATTGGGGTTTTCCTGCTCGGCTACATCTTTTGTGCCATGGAATTCCCTGCTTTTCTTAGCACTCGGGTCATTTGTAACATTCTCACCGACAACGCCTTCTTAGGTATTTTGGCGGTAGGTATGACCTTCGTAATTCTCTCTGGAGGGATCGACCTCTCGGTGGGTTCAGTTATCGCTTTCACTGGAGTCTTTTTAGCTAAAATGATCGGTGATTGGGGCGTGGCACCGCAACTAGCCATTATGATTGTATTGGTTATGGGCATGCTGTTTGGTGGTTTCATGGGCTGGATTATTGATACCTTAAAGATCCCAGCGTTCATCGTGACGCTAGCAGGCATGTTCTTTTTGCGCGGCAGTAGCTTTTTACTCTCCGAGCAATCCATTCCTATTCAACACCCCTTCTTTAAGGAGCTTTCTCGGACCGTATGGCATATCTGGGGCGGTGGCAGGCTTAGCCTAATGGCAGTAATCATGTTAGTGATTGTGGCCCTAGGTATGTTATTAGCCCACAGAACCCGCTTTGGTAACAACGTGTATGCCATTGGCGGCAACGCTAACTCAGCTGGTTTAATGGGCGTGCCCGTTCGCCGCACCACCATTGGCATCTATATGTTATCGACCTTCTTAGCCACCTGCGCCGGGATAGTTTTTTCCATCTATACCTCAGCTGGCTACCCCCTGGCTGGCATAGGTGTAGAATTAGATGCCATTGCCGCTGTAGTCATTGGTGGTACGCTACTTTCTGGCGGGGTTGGAACAGTATTTGGTTCGATGTTTGGGGTATTGATTCAAGGTTTAATTCAAACTTACATCACCTTCGATGGCACCTTAAGCTCATGGTGGACCAAAATTATTGTTGGTATCTTACTGTTCGGCTTTATCGCATTGCAACGCTTGTTATTAGTGATGGCAGAGCGACGTAAAGAACTTAATAGCTCGGCAGCATTTAAACCCTTGCCCAATTAAACGCTACTGCAAACATGAGCTCGATAAAAAGGCTTCCTCTGGAAGCCTTTTTCTTATGCTAAGGTTCAGCGGCTATTTTGGCATTTCCCATTGAACATAACCTTGTTTGGTTTGCGATAAGTCAAGTTCTATACGCTGCGGAGCCCAAGCGCTCTGAGTATCGTGAGCCTCGATATAAACCACAGAACTTGTCTTAGGAATGAGCACAGACTCTAGGCTGCTGGTAAAAGGCTGTTCATCCACATGCGGATGCAGCATTGTTCGCTCTGCTAGTAACTGACCTCGCTCGTCAACGACCCGCCACTTATCGGCATAATGGTCCGGGCCGCTATCATCGTGCAGCAAAGATACTGAAATCTGCCAACGCTGTGACGCTTGCTCAGTCATTTCCACTGCAACTATTGTGGCCACACTGGCCCAAGCCGAGCCCAGCATGCAGCCCAAACCCACTGTAGTTAAGCAAACAGCGCTTATCCTTTTCATATTTAGCCTCATTAATTTGGCAACACTTGCTTCAAGCCTAGCAGGCTAAAGTGTATCTGGCTAAGGCAACAATTAACTACGCAGCCAATGCTCTGCTTCTTGTTGCTGGTCCATATCGAAAGCTTTAATGGTTAAACCAGGGAGCAACTTGCCTTCTAACTCGCTAATGGTTTGCACCCATTGCTTATCACACAGCACCGCCGCTTTACTAAAACGTCGAATCATTGCAAACATCTCCGGCAAACGAGTAAATTCTACTGCCATGGCACTTAAAGTGGGTATGGCAAAATCTTCAATCCGGTATAACATCACGCCATCTTCTATTCCTTCGGCCTGCTGTTGCAATTCATCCAAAGCCGCTTTCATTTCGTTGCTATCTAACTTACCACCAAACGCAATATCAAGACGGTTCTCTGCTACCTTAGTCACTTTAAACATTTGCTTGCTCCTAAATTGTTTATCCTGAAATAAGATAGCCGCAAAATCTAACCTGCTTATTGCGCCAGCTCGCGTTTTATTATGCGCCATTAACCCATGGTTAATTTTTCAGCATGTGTCGTTCAATAATTATGCGTTAAGCGCTAATATTTTGTTTTTCAGATTACTTTTAGCTTTTAGTGAACTCAGCCCTATGAATACAACGAGCTTTACCGTATGTTGAGAAAAATTCGAAGCAGTGAGGCCCTTAGTGAAAAAATTCAAGCATGAAGCACAGTTGCTCAAAAAAGCCATTCAAATCGGCGAGGTATACGCTCTACAACGTGGCTTCGCCAAATTTCCTCCCGGCATTTCAGAAAAAGACAAAGTGGAAGCCTTGTACATGCTTTTAGCCGAAGACAAGCGCATCACCCCTCTGCCGAAAGACAAGCAAAGCGGACCAGAAATGCGCCATAAACTGGTGATATGGCTGGCCAACCAATTACCGAAAGACCATGAACTCTTAGAAAACTAAACACATGCAGTAAAGCCCTTGGCAACGGCTTTACTGCTTATCTAATGCTGGCTTAAGCGAGTAATTGCTTGGCCAATTGTTGATGACGACTGATTAACTCGTTTAACTGCTCACGAGTTTGCAGGGGATCTTCTATCACCCACTTCCCTGCCACCATCAACTTACTTACCTCGCTAGCTCCACATAATACCAAGGCTGCTAGAGGGTCATGACTACCAGAAAAGCGCAACTCATCTAACTTATACAAGGCTAAATCAGCCTGTTTACCCGGTGCTAATACCCCTATGTCTTGACGCCCCAGTACCTCAGCACTGCCTTGAGTAGCCCAATGCAGTACCTGTTGATGGGTAATCTTACTGGCACCATAACGCAAGCGCTGCTGCAACAAGGAGTGGCGCAATTCCTGAACCATATTCGAGCCGTCGTTAGAGGCCGAGCCGTCTACCGCTAAACCGACTTTACAACCCGCGGCAGCCAAATCTAGGGTGGGACAAATTCCCGAAGCCAATAACATATTTGAGGTAGGACAATGAGCAATGCCCACTTGATGCTGCCCCAAGCGATGGATCTCTTCCGAATTAAAATGAATGCCATGAGCTAGCCAAGTTTGCGGCCCCATCCAATCACAGTGCTCTAAATAATCAACCGGACGCATGCCTAACTTGCGCAGACAAAATTCATTTTCATCGATGGTTTCGGCAAGGTGGGTATGCAAGCGCAAGCCTTGTTGCTTCGCCAATATCGCCGTTTCACGCATTAAATCTTCAGTTACCGAAAATGGGGAACAAGGTGCCAAGGCCAATTGCAGCATGCTTCCCTCGGCGGCGTCATGATAACGCCGAGCCAAACGCAGGCTATCATCTAAGATTTGCTGCTCGGTTTGCACCACCGAATCAGGCGGCAAACCACCATCTTTTTGTGACAAACTCATGCTGCCGCGAGTTAAGGTAGCTCTTAACCCCAAGCGTCCTACCACCTCGGCTTGAATATCAATGGCCTCACTCAGACCTTGATTAAAAACATAGTGATGATCGGCCACCGTTGAGCAACCACTTAGCATTAACTCCCAGCAGGCCAACTCGGTCGCGGCTTCAATGTGCTTATCACTCAAACCACTCCATATCGGATAAAGACTTTGCAACCATGGAAATAGTTCTTGGTTGATCGCCGAGGGCACACAACGGGTCAAGGTTTGATAAAAATGGTGGTGGGTATTAATCAAGCCCGGCAGTAATACCGCATCGCTGGCATCGACAATTTGATCAACTGGTAGACTTGCTTGTTGGCCGCCTGCGACACATTCCACAATGCGTGTCCCTTGCACCACCACCCCACCTCGGCAATCTCGCTCTGCGTCTTCCCCACTCATCGCGCCGCTAAATACTGCCATAGGGTTGGCTATCCAAATACGCGGTTCATCAGCTAGTTGTGACAAATCTACCTCCTGTAAATCCATATAATTCGCCACTCAGCCTAGTGGCAACTTGTAGTTCAACTGATTTCAATTAACAATTCAATAACTAACGAGCTATTTAACACCTGATTAAACCACGCTAGCCAGCTAAATTTGCTGCATTCACGCCAATTGATAAAAATTTAATAAAACCCCAATAAGTTGTTGAGCTAATCAACCTAATTAGCGGATAACCGCACTTAAATCAAAACTGACGATGTAGGCTCGAACATCGCCAAACGGTAAATATTCAGCCCAACAACGCGCCGCATAAGCAAGCCTTTAATTTACATAAAAGCAATGGAAAACAGATACTTATATAATTTTAGAATATTACCCTTAGCCTATAATCAGCCACGTTACCGTAGGGGTAACGATTTACAAATAAAAGAGATAAGAATGGAAACGCAAAAATCATTGGAATTGTACTGATTGTGATTGGTGCCATTGTGCTGTTAGTTGGTGGCCTACAAATCATGGACGCTATAGAAGCACAACAACAAACTGAAGCGCTAGGAACACTGTTTGGCGGAGCCAGTAACGAGCTAATGCAAGAACTTGGCGTGAGCAGTGCCATCGAGCAAGCTAAAACCAAGGGCATTATTTCTACGGTATTGGGGCTTTCCGGCATCGTAGCGGGTGGCATATTCGCGAAAAAAACCAACCCTAGCCCAGTTACAGCAGCGAACTAAGCTCTGCGTCGACCTGACTAGCTTAAAACAACACTTATTGGTGTGATTCATAGGCAAGCCTATGAACAACAAATTAGACCGCGCTTAAAGTAAATTGAGCTAGACAAAGAAATTTAAAGTGTGGGTCGGGAATACCGCAGGTACGGTATAGTTAGGCCCACTTTTCGTAACCGGTTAAACCACCATAAGAAACAAGGTCTAGACGGCCTAAACATCAATGAACCAGTAGAAAACTGAGTTCTTGGCCTACCAAGACAAAAGACCTCTTTCGTTAGCAACCCACCAGCATCTTGGGGACTAAGGTTTTGGCCAATTACACTTCTACATTTAACGATGAGTTGTAGGAAAACATTCGTACCTCATCTCGGGGAAACCATCCCATTTTCTGATAAAACTGCTGAGCATTTTTGTTGCTGTCATGAACAAAAAGGTGAGTTTTAGATATTCCATAACGGTCCAAAGCACATACAACACTCTCAACTAATTGACGCCCAATTCCTTTTGATTGGTGACCTAAGGATACCGTTAAATGTTGTAAGTAACCTCTACGCCCATCCGTGCCCGCAAGCACGGCGCCAACAATAGCATTGCTGTCAACAGCAACAAAGCTCAAACCCTGGTTGCGGGCCAAGTAGGCTTCAATATTTTCCTTGGAATCGGCATCTCGAAGAGTCATCCCTTCTGAACGCCTCCAAAGACTGATTACTTCTTGGTAATCAGAAATGGTCATTTCTCGAATTAATAGCACTGAACATTCCAATAATTATTTAATGCAGCGGTAAGCGTTGAGCAATACCGCCACTCAAGCTAAACCATTACACCGCAAATACAAACCCAAGGCGAAGACAAGCATGCTGAGCGTTAGCTAAAAGCTTAAGCAATTTGTTATACGAATTTACGACTTAAAACCCCAGACGGCATCTATAAGTTTAATCATTAGCTCCTTTGATGCACCACTGCTGTCGCGCTCGGGGAGATATTCAACAAACTCAGCTCCAATAAACTTGTCACTCGAAGCAATTGAATGAACTAAATACAACGATTCTCTCGCAGTTAAACCACCAACATTAGGCGTCGCACATGCACGGAATAGAGAACCATCTAAAGCATCGTAATCGAATGACAGGTAAATACCGTCATACTCGCTCTCTAATCTTTCCATTAAGGTGCCAACTACAGTATTAAAGCCTTTCTGCTCGATACACATCATGTCGAAGTTGGTTATCTTAAGTCTTTCAATAAGCTCGTACTCACAGAGCATTAAATCTCTAAGCCCCACATAAAACACATCTTGAGGCTTTAACGCGACATCATAAGGAACAGACCAGCCATTGTGAGCATATTGATTCATTAACAATGCCAAGGGCTTGCCGTGCAAATTGCTGTCGAGAGTGTTGTTGCAATCAGCGTGAGCATCTACCCAAACAATCGCAATTTTTTTACCTCGATTCTTTTGGTAATGGCTTAACGCAGCTTGAATTGTACCTACCGCTATCGAATGGTCACCGCCGATGATAATGGGGACGCGATTATTCATATAACTCCCCAATACTTGTTCCTTGAGGTGGCTAGAATAAATTCGCAAGGCTTCATCTTTGTTACCTTTGGAAATCAAACCATGAACTTCATCGCTGACTTCCACATCCCCTTGGTCAATAATATCAGCGCCCCATCTATCATTTCTGATTTGGATCCAATCGGTAAGACCAACCGATGATATTTCGTTCATTCGTCGTAACCCATCAACCGTGTTTTCTTGGCTTGTCACAAAACCCAGTTGATTGAAGGGGGCTCCGATAATGTCGAAATGGCTTGTCATGGGTACTCCGGTACAGATTTAATTTTGCATTACACCAGCTCTCACCGGCTTGTTGCGTGCATGTTTTTTGTTTTCCATTGTTGTTTAGTCAGTCGATATAGTCTCACTGGCCGCCCATGAAACTCTACTACATTGAAACTAGAAAACCCCGCCTTCTCAGCCACCTTCAGCGATGCGACATGCTCTGGCTCTATAATAGCGACCACTGAGTCAAATAAGCGATTATCGAAAACATACTTAATAACGGCCTTAGCAGCCTCAGATGCAAAACCTTTATTCCAATAATTCTTCGCCAGCCGGTAACCAAGACTGATTTCCTCAACACCGCCGACCGATTCTGGGCCAACACCGCAGAAGCCAATCAGTTCAGAAGATTTTTTATCGATAAGAGCCCATGGCCCAACGCCATGTGATTGATAACAAGCTAAACACCATTCAATAAAATGACGAGTGGCGACCTCATCACAAACGCCGCGAATCGAGTACTTCATCACGTCTGGGTCACTAAGAATGTCGGTCAATACAGAAACGTCCTCAGGCACCAGCCGCCGCACAATCAAGCGGTTAGATTGACAAATTTGCACCGTCGCCTCCTTGTATACAAAAGTCACTAGGAACGGCGCCGTCCCCTAAACCATTACATCGCAAATACAAACCCAAGGCGAAGACCCAAATACCCAGCATTGAGAATCGCTCTTAAATGCTTATTGTAAATGGATGGTTTGCCTACCAACGTTATGAGCAAAACCACCAACGCTCACCTTAGTTATACCCAGCTCGCTAGACTCAACCGACGCTGTAATTTTTGAAACACATTCCATTGCCCGACCTTGCTCAAAAGTAAAGTCATTCAAAAGTGTGCGACTAAGGTGTTTACTTAAGTAACAGGCTAAGGCACCACTGGCACTCCCTGTCGCAGACTCCTCAGGAATACCAAACAATGGAGCAAAGTTACGACAACTTGCTGTCAGCATGCTGGTTTGATCGCACAATTCAAAAGCGTGAATACTGACAACATCATACTTTTTACAGAAGTCACTGGTTAAATTTTGATTCACTTGAATGTTATCGAGATACCCATATGGTACAGGCACTATCATGTCTGCTAAGCCTGTTGAAATGACCTCGATCGGTAACCGAGTAGACTCAAGTATTATTGAGTCCAGCCCAATTAAGGCTGATATCTGCTCATAACTAAACTCTCCGCGATACTCAGGTAGCTTCTGCTCCATAACTATATGACCATTTGCCTCTATGGTTACCGCAAGTATTCCTGCTTTAGTTCTTTGGCGATATGAACCTTCGGTTATGATGCCCGCTTGATACATTGTTGAAAACGCAGCTAAGGTGGCGTGCCCACAAAAATCAACTTCACCGGTTACCGTGAAGAAAGCCAGCGCAAAATCGACCTCGTCATCGCGAGATACAAATGCAGTTTCAGAATAACCAACAGCTTGGGCTATTTGTAATCTTTCGTCGTTGGATAAGTGGTCGGCATGTAGCACCACGCCAGCAGGATTTCCACCGGTTCCATTCTGGGTGAAAGAATTAATCCAAAACGCTTCAACTTCCTTCAATATCAATTACTCCATGGTAGAGCTAAACACAGTTGTAAAAATTTATGGTATGTACTTGGGTCAACGGATGCGATTGGTTAGCTCGCTTTGCCACCTTACTGCTTTAGCTTCGTATTCTTGTATAAAACTATTTTTATAATCAATGTAAACATCTATGTCATGGTTACAAATCGCTGCTCCCGCCCTTTTTATTTCGCCATATTTAAGTGCGACATCAGGAAAAGCCCTTAAATAGTCACGAAATGCGAGATGCCTTGTAGCCTCCGGAGAGTTAGCTAAGAACGCATGAACCTGATGAGTTCGCTGTATTCCGCCTTTTTGGAAATAACGACGGCCTTGAATACCAAATTCGCCCTTAACAACATACCCCAGAGAAACCATCTCTTCTGATTGGTCATCTAAAACGTCTAGACTTTTCACTTCCAAAAGAATGTCGATAATGGGTTTGGCACATAAGCCTTCAACCGACGTACTACCGATATGATGTATCGCATTAATATTGGCTGTTGTTAAAACTGAGCTGATTAGCTGTTTTTCTCTGACAAAATCTTCCCGCCATTGCTGCCGATAATCAACAACTTCAATAATTCTTTGACTCATAACTGTCGATTTACCAAATGCCTGCTTAAGCTGCGAGTAAGGCGAACACCTTAACTAATCCATTGCAGCATTAACACTAAATTTCACATTAAGCTGAGAGCGCCAACAGTTGAATTCACTCTTAAACGCCTTATATGGACCAATCTAGCGGCTTGCCTTTTCAACTTGTGCCTAAGTTCTTAGGCTATTTCAAGAACTTGAACTATGCTCAAAGATGAAACTACACAAACCGCTGTTTGCTTAGGTGTTTAAGCTCAAACCTAAACCTCTAAGCACTATGTTAATCACATCTTGC
>NZ_JBNKPP010000174.1:0-2507 GCF_050295395.1 Agarivorans sp. | reverse complement strand
CGATAAACCGTAATCCCTAGGGCGCCATCTTTATTAAATTCAACTGTTTCCACTTCTTTTAAGCGGGTTGAAACCGATAATCCCTGTTGTTTACTGATCGCCACTTCGGCGGCATTTGTCCCTAATTTATTGGCATATTCGAGGGCCACGGCAACCGCATCTTTCAGCGCGGTCAATTCACTATCGATTCTGTTCAAAGACACAAAGCTACTCTTTCGTTGTCGGCAATGGCGTTAGCATAACAAACACCCATGCCATTCTCATTATTTATTGCGCGCTTATTTCGTCAATCTCAGCCATGGCGCACGCGCTTTCGTTAGGCGATTTTTGGCGGGAGATGTTATTATTAGGCCGTTATTTAACTGAGGTTTTATCTATATGAAGATTGTTGGTGATTCAGAGCATTTTAAACAACCCTATGACAGTGACGAAGAGTATGTCAGCAAAACCGAGGACAAGCGTGACTGCGAAGCTGCTCAAAAAGTCGGTATGGAATTGGTGTCGCTCAGCAAGACCCAGCTAGATAAAATCGAGCTGGACGAGCACTTATACGACAGCATCCAGCAAGCTCATAAGATTAAGCCGAAGACCGAAGCCTATCGCCGCCATATGCAATATATCGGTAAGTTGATGCGTAACGTCGATGTGGAGCCGATTAAAGCCGCGCTCGCTATCGTACTGAACAAAAACAACAACGAAACCGCTAAGCTGCAAATGTTCGAGAAAATGCGCGAGCGTTTACTGAGCCAAGGCGACAGCGAAATTCAAACCTTAGTGGAACATTACCCACAGTTGGACAGACAGAAGCTGCGTACCTTAGTGCGCCAAGCCACAAAAGAGTTGGCAAAAGGCCCTGAGTCCAAATCATCTAAAGAGCTGTTTAAATACCTACGCAGCGAAATCCAAGACTAACCATTCAGCCCAACAAGGATGTTTGCTTATGCGATTTAGCAACACGTTTTGCAATCTTACTTTGCTTTCTATTGGCTTATTTGGACTTTGGGGCTGTAACGGCCCTTCTGACGAAGATAACGGTGGCACAGATGCCAGCGACGGTACTTACAAACTGTCTATCGACTTTAAAACCCTATCGGGTAGTCAATGTGGCAGTTTTACCTCACTTCAAAGTTTCCCTAAAGACGCAGGTTTTTGTGCTGTTGCCAAGTTAAACAAAGGTTCGGCTAAGGTCAGCAATCAGAGAGTTAATTTTACGAGCGACCTTGGGGCGTTAACACCGGAAAGCAAACTCACAGATAGCAACGGTGAAGCCGTTGTGATTGTGAGTAATCCAGATTTGCTTATCAATGCTGGCACTATTACAGCGACCACCACTCCGAATGATTCCAGCACAGCGCTATCGGCGACTCGTAACTTTGAATTTACAGGGATTATCGACGGCACTGGCGCATCCATCGCTCCAAAACTGACTGCCAGTATTCAAAGCGGCGCGAATGTAGTGACTCGCTTTAAAGTCGATGAAGCCGTGCAACTGCAAGCCATTTTCCTCGATGCCGAGAGTAACGGCATTGCCGATGCTGAGGTCACCTTTAGTGCGGGTTCGGCTACCTTAACCCCTGCCAGTGCACTAACAAATGATAAAGGTATTGCCCAAGTCAGTTATACCCCGAGCGCCACCGAGTTAGGGGCAAACGCCTTAACGGTAACAGTGGAGTATCAAGGGCAATCGCTACAAAGCAGCAGCTTATATGAAGTGCTCAGCAAAGATGCCGTTAACGAATCCGGCACCTTAAAATTAGGCTCCTTTAATGGCAGCAGTTTTACGGAAGGAAAACTGGCCAGTACGTTAACGGCACAGGCCGATGGCAGCTATAAAATCAGCGCGGGCGGCAGCTTTGGCGTGACCGCAAGCTTAGTGTTAGAGGCCAGCGATGGCACTATCACTCGCGTACAGGCGCCGTCATCCATCAGTTTTAGCTCTGACTGTACTGCCAGCAATAATGCGAGCTTAGACACGCCTGTCACGACCCTATCGGGTAATGCCAGCTCGACCTTCCAAGACACCAGTTGCAGCGGGAATAGCGAACGTAACGATCAAATCGTCGCGACCACAGTCGTGGGTAATCAAACGCTGACGGCGAACTTCCCCTTTACACTACAACGCCAAACCTTAGCCAGTCTTAGCTTTGAAGCAGCAGAACCTAACCAAATTCGTATTAAAGGTGCGGGCGGAACTGGGTCGAGCGAATCATCACTGGTGAGCTTTAAAGTCACCAGCGCCAATGGCCAGCCCGCAGCCCAGCAAAAGGTTAGTTTTAGCTTAGATACTGTGGTCGGCGGTTTAAGTTTTGCCAATGGCAGCGCCAATGCCGAGGGGCAAACAAACGCCCAAGGTATCGCCAGTGTGCGTGTGCTTTCGGGTACTGTTCCGACCCCAGTTCGTGTGGTCGCCAGCGCAGTGGATGCCGATACCAAGGAAGTGATCACTAGCCAATCTGAGCAATTAACGGTTAATACTGGCCTGCCACAGCAACTTGGCTTTAGTCTTT
>NZ_JBNKPP010000173.1:0-22265 GCF_050295395.1 Agarivorans sp. | reverse complement strand
AGCGCTCGCAAATTGCCCGTAAAAATAAGGCCGACTTTTTAGTGTCTATTCACGCCGATGGTTTTACTTCTTCACAACCTAAAGGCGCTTCGGTGTGGGTGGTGTCGACTCGTCGAGCTAAGAGTGAAGTGGGGCGGCATTTAGAAGAACATGAGGCTGAGTCTGACCTGTTGGGCGGAGTGGGCGAAGTGATGGGGAGTGTGGAAAATGACGCCCATTTGAACTTTGCCCTGATTGATATGCAGATGGATTATTCCATGAATACAGCATACGAGGTAGCCAGCAAGGTGTTAGGCGAACTTGGCCGAGTGACCAGTTTGCATAAGAAGCGTCCAGAACATGCCAGTTTAGCGGTACTTAGATCGCCTGATATCCCTTCTATATTGGTGGAGGCGGGCTTTATCACTAACCTTAATGAAGAGAAATTGCTCAACTCGGGTAACCACCAAGAGCGGATTGCTCAGGCTGTGGTGAAGGGGATTAAAACTCATTATCGTAATAAGCCGCTGGCAGGTACCTTGTACGCCCAAACTTATGGGGTGCGTAAACACACAGTACAAAAAGGTGAGTCCTTATCGGTATTGGCTGCCCGTTATAATACCAGCGTGGCGGGGCTAAAAAAGGCTAACAAATTGTCTTCAAATACGCTGCGCATTGGTCAAGTTTTGACAATTCCTAATAGTTAACTTCATGCCTATTCAAATATTGCCAGCTCAGCTGGCGAACCAAATAGCTGCCGGAGAAGTGGTAGAACGCCCGGCTTCTGTGGTGAAAGAACTGATTGAAAATTGCCTTGATGCCGGTGCTACTCGAATCGATGTGGAAATCGATAAGGGTGGCGCAAAGCGGATCCTTATCCGCGACAATGGCTGCGGCATTGAAAAAGATCAATTGTCCTTAGCCTTAAGTCGTCATGCTACCAGTAAAATTGCTAGCCTAGATGACTTAAGCGCAATTGCTACTTTGGGTTTTCGAGGAGAAGCCTTAGCCAGTATTAGCTCGGTCTCTCGTTTAAGCTTAAGCTCACGAACTGTTGAACAAGAGCAGGCTTGGCAAGCTAGGGCAGAAGGGCGAGACATGCAGGTGAGCCTGCAACCTTGCGCTCATCCGGTGGGCAGCTCGGTTGAGGTCTTAGATTTGTTCTTCAATACCCCTGCCCGGCGAAAGTTTTTACGTACCGAAAAGACCGAGTTTTCGCATATCGACGAATTGTTAAAGCGCTTAGCATTAAGCCACTTTGATGTGGCTTTGAGCTTGAAACATAATGGTAAGTTGATCCGTCAATACCGAGTGGCGAAGGATCTTGATAAGCAACTAAAGCGGGTCGGAACTGTACTGGGGATGCCATTCACTCAGCATTGTTTGCATCTCGATAACCAGCATGATGAGCTACGGCTTCATGGTTGGTTGGGTTTACCTGAAGTGGCGCGTGCTCAAAATGACCAGCAATTTTTTTATGTTAATGGTCGGATGATGCGCGATAAATTATTGCAGCATGCAATTCGTCAAGCCTTTGCAGCGTATTTGTCGGATGAGTTACACGCGAGTTACGTCTTGTTTCTTGAGTTGCCCTTAGACCAAGTTGATGTCAATGTTCACCCTGCCAAACACGAAGTGCGTTTTCATCAGGCTCGTTTGGTGCACGATTACATTGTACAAGTGCTGGGTTCAGCTTTAGCTCAGTTACCACAAAGCGGTTCCTCGGCTGAGTTGTGGCAGGGCGTTGAGCAAGATGTTGCTGAATCACCAGCTATTGAGCCGCTAACTCAGCATAGTTATGCTGCTGCACCTCGCCCCCAAGAGCCACATGGTGAAGGGAGAAGCCGCTACCAATCTCCACTTTATCGTGCCGACCGACCTAGCGTTCGCGAGCGGGAGGCTAATCATCAATGGTTGAGCCGAAGTGCCGAGTTTGACACGCCAAGTAAACCGTTAACTGACCAAGTTAGCAAGGCGAGCCAAGCTTTGAATCCACTGCATCTAGAGCAGCAGCGCTATTTGCTGGCACGTTATCGCGATGAGCTAGTCGTACTGGATTTATCGGCTTGCCAGCAACATCTGGCGTTTAAGTCGGCGTTGCAGCAGTGGCCTCAAGGTTTAGATTCGGTGCCATTGTTGTTGCCGCTGAAGTTGAGTTTGGAAAAAGATTTAATGCTGTTAGTTGAACAGCAAACGGACGCTTTACGCCGCATGGGGTTTGCCTTCAACATGATTAATCGCCAGCAGTTGGCGTTGACTCAGGTGCCTAAATTATTCCGCAAAGTGGATTTTGCCCAACTGTTACCTCGCTTGCTCAGTGCCATGAGTCAGCTTTCCGAAGCTGAGTGGCAACAGGCTGAAGCTTTGCTGAGTGGTTTAATAAAACTCCAGCCCAAAACGAGCGATTATGGCTGGCAGCAAGCTTTAGAGTTGACTCAGCAGCTGCAGCAACAGTATCAAGATGAACTGCCTAAGATATTGTGGCAGCGACTGGATTTGACTAGCTGTATACAGGGGTTTGCTAATGAGCACTAAGCGGCCAGTGATAACACTGATGGGGCCTACGGCTTCGGGCAAGACGGCGCTGGCTATCGAGCTACATAAGCGATATGGCATGGAAGTGGTGAGCGTGGATTCGGCCTTAATCTACCGTGGTATGGATATTGGCACTGCCAAGCCTACGCTCGCCGAGCAAGCCGAGGCACCTCACGCCTTAATTGATATTTGCGAACCTACTGAAGTGTATTCAGCGGCGGATTTTCGCAAAGATGCCTTGGCGGCAATTAACGCGATCCATCAACGCGGCAACATTCCTTTGTTAGTGGGTGGAACCATGTTGTATTTCAAAGCGTTGGTGGATGGCATTGCCGACTTGCCAGAAGCTGATCCCCAACTTCGCGAGCAAATCAAGCAGCAAGCCGCCGCTAGCTCTTGGCAGGATTTACACCGGCAGCTGGCTGGTGTTGACCCCAGCAGTGCGGCACGAATTAATGCTAACGATCATCAGCGTTTAATGCGGGCCATTGAAGTGTATCGGCTGACCGGAAAAACGCTGACAGAGTTAAACCAACAGCCAGTGGCGAAATTGCCTTTTGAGATCCACCAATTTGCTATTGCTCCTCAAGAAAAAGCGCAATTACACGCGTTGATCGAGAAGCGTTTTAAGTTGATGTTGGAACTTGGCTTTGAGGCAGAGGTCAAAGCGCTGATGCAGCGCGGGGATCTCGATCTTAGCCTGCCATCAATGCGAAGTGTCGGTTATCGTCAAATGTGGCAATACCTTAATGGTGAAATCGGGTATGAAGAGATGGTATTCCGTGGCATAGTGGCCACCAGACAATTAGCTAAGAAACAAATGAATTGGCTAAAAAGCTGGTCGTCTCTCACTTGGTTAGTTAGTGGGGATGCGGGAAACAGTAAAATTATTACCCAATCACTTAGTGATACTTGAAATTGCAGCTATAAGGCTCCAAGTTAGTGGTATATAATCGATTTTGAACGATGCCAAATTAATTTATAAGAAAAAGGAACAATAACATGGCGAAGGGGCAATCATTACAAGACCCATTTTTGAATGCGTTACGACGTGAGCGTATTCCCGTTTCAATTTATTTAGTAAACGGTATTAAGTTGCAAGGCCAAGTTGAATCATTTGATCAGTTTGTCATCTTGTTGAAAAACACTGTCAGCCAGATGGTATACAAACATGCTATCTCTACTGTGGTACCAGCGCGAGCTGTTCCTCACCATACCCCAGTGCCTGGCGAAGCAAAAACCGACGAATAGCACCTTGCGAAGGCGTATTAGCCTTGGTAAGTGCCAAGGAGTAAATTAGCTTGTTTGACCGATATGAAGCAGGTGAACAGGCCATCTTAGTGCATGTGAATTTTACTGACGAAGATGAGCGAGAAGACCTGCAAGAACTGAAGATGTTAGTCAGTTCAGCAGGCGTTAACGCGGTAGCTACCGTTACCGGTAGTCGAGTTTCTCCTCACCCCAAGTATTTTGTTGGGGCGGGGAAAGCTGAAGAAATCGCAGAATTAGTTAAGAGTGCCCAAGCCGACGTGGTGATTTTTAATCACGCTTTGTCGCCAGCACAAGAGCGGAATTTAGAGATGCTCTGTGAGGCGAGGGTGCTAGACCGAACTACCCTCATATTAGATATTTTTGCTCAACGCGCTCGTACCCATGAGGGTAAGTTACAGGTTGAGCTAGCCCAGTTGCGTCATATGTCGACGCGTTTAATTCGTGGTTGGACTCACCTTGAAAGACAAAAAGGTGGTATTGGCCTGCGTGGTCCAGGGGAAACTCAGCTGGAAACGGATCGTCGGCTACTGCGGGCGCGAATTAAGCAAATTATGCAACGTTTAGAAAAAGTAGGTAAGCAACGTGAGCAAGGGCGAAGAGCGCGGCAACGGGCCGAGTTGCCTACCGTGTCGCTGGCGGGTTATCCCAATGCTGGTAAATCACCTTTGTTTAACCGGATTACTGAATCGACGGTTTACGCGGCCGATCAGTTATTCGCAACGCTTGATCCTACCTTGCGCAAGATCGATATAGAAGATGTTGGCAAGGTGATTCTTGCGGATACGGTGGGCTTTATTCGCCACCTTCCTCATGATTTGGTTGCTGCATTTAAAGCGACCTTAACCGAAACACGAGAAGCTCAGCTATTATTACATGTGATTGATTGTAGTGATGAAAGAATGGCTGAAAATATCGAACAAGTTGAGGTAGTATTGGACGAAATTGGGGCAGGAGAAACCCCGTTTCTGCAAGTGTTTAACAAGGTAGACCAACATCCAGATATGAGCCCTCGTATCGAGCGTGATGAAAATGGTTTACCTCAAAAAGTGTGGGTATCGGCTTTAACGGGTGAAGGTTTGCCTTTGTTGTATAAGGCAATCAGCGAACGTTTGGTCGGTGATATGGTTAACCACACTTTGTGTTTGCCGCCAAGTGAAGGGCGCTTGCGTAGTCGCTTATATCAGTTAGACTGCGTAGCAGGTGAACGCTTAGACAATGAAGGAAACATCGTTGTTGATATTCGGTTAGATGCCATTGCTTGGCAGCGGCTGGATAAGCAATTTGACCATAGTTTAGATAGATTTATTGCTCAATGTGAGTAGGCACTAACTTTAATTTCTGGAGACACAGATGGCCTGGAATGAGCCTGGCAACAAGGGTGGCGGTGACCGTGATCCTTGGGGCAATAACAATAAGAACGGTAATCAGGGACCCCCTGATTTAGATGAAGTATTTACCAAACTTAGTCGTAAGTTCGGCGGCATTTTGGGTGGTAAAAAACCATCTGTAGGTGGTGGCAATGGCGGTGTCGGTGGTTTTGGTATTGCCATAATCGCCGTTATTTTAGCCGTTATTTGGGTGGCGAGTGGTTTTTATACCATTGAAGAAGCGGAGCGTGGCGTAAAACTTACCTTTGGTAAGTATGACGTTGAGGCCGGCCCAGTTGAGCCCGGTTTGAATTGGAAAGCCACCTTCATTCAAGAAGTCATTCCGGTGGATGTTGAAACTATTCGTTCTCTGCCCGCTTCTGGCTTCATGCTAACTGAAGATGAAAATGTAGTGCGTGTGGAAATGGACGTGCAATATAAAGTTGTCGATCCTAAAGCCTATTTGTTTAGTGTAACTGCGCCTGATGACAGTCTTGCTCAAGCCACCGATAGCGCTTTACGTTATGTTGTGGGTCATACCAAAATGGATGACATCTTAACTACCGGACGTGAAGTAGTGCGCAGCGAAACGGCTGCAATGCTGGACGAAATTGTTGAGCCATATAACTTGGGTATTCAGGTGACCGATGTGAACTTCTTGCCAGCGCGTCCACCAGAAGAAGTGAAAGACGCGTTTGATGACGCTATTGCCGCGCAAGAAGACGAGCAGCGTTTCATTCGTGAAGCCGAAGCCTACCAACGAGAAATCGAACCTAGAGCGCGTGGTCGAGTGCAACGTATTGAGCAAGAAGCTCAGGGTTATCAAGAGCAGGTGGTACTGAGAGCTCAGGGTGAAATCGCCTTGTTTGAGCAGCTTCTGCCTGAATATGAGTCGGCTCCAGATGTTACTCGCCATCGTTTATATCTAGAAACGATGGAAGAGGTTTATTCGAAAGCGAACAAAGTATTGGTTGATGGTTCAAACAATAACAATATGCTGTATTTGCCTATTGATAAGCTGATGGAACAAGGTAGTAAGAGCTCTTCAAACAAAGTAAACAGAAGTTCTACGAGCACCAATAAAATGGGCTCGGAACCTGCTACTTCAATACCATCTAGCCCTTCTTCGATTAGAAGCAGCACTCGTTCAACGTCGGGGAGAAATTAAGCCATGAAACAATTTACAATTTTTGGCGTGATTTTAGCCTTGTTGGTGGCTTACTCTTCAGTCTTTGTCGTGAAGGAAGGCCAGCGCGGTATCGTAATGCAATTCGGTAAGGTTAAGCGTAGTGACGACGGTGAAGCTCGTGTTTACGAGCCGGGTTTGCAATTTAAGGTGCCATTTATTGATTCAGTAAGAAGACTGGATGCGCGCATTCAAACCTTGGATGGTAACGCCGATCGCTTTGTGACCTCTGAGAAAAAAGATCTGATCATCGATTCCTACGTGAAGTGGCGAATTTCAGATTTTTCTCAATTTTACTTGCGTACTGGTGGTGGTTCTGTCGCTCAGGCGGAGTTATTGTTAACCCGTAAGATTAACAACGGACTTCGTAGTGAAATTGGTGCGCGTACCATTCGTGACATCGTTTCTGGCGAACGTGGTCAAGTGATGGAAGATGCCTTGAAGCGCATGGCTCGCTCTGCTGAAATTGGTATTGAAGTACTAGACGTAAGAATTAAGCAAATTAATCTGCCAGACGAAGTGAGTAATAGTATCTTCCAGCGGATGCGTGCTGAACGTTTAGCGGTAGCTAAAGAGCACCGTTCACAAGGTCAGGAGCAAGCCGAAATTATTCGCGCTAATGTTGACCGTAGAGTGAATGTGATGCTGGCTGATGCCGATAAGCGTGGCCGCGAAATGCGTGGTGAAGGTGATGCGACAGCAGCAAAAATTTACGCCGATGCTTACAAAAAAGATCCAGACTTTTATAAATTCTGGCGTAGTCTAAGAGCCTACCGTAACAGCTTTGAGACTGGCGGCGACGTAATGGTATTAGACCCTAATAGCGAGTTCTTCCGTTATATGAAAGAACCCGTTTCTAACTAAACTTGAGGGCCCAGTGTAAGCTGGGCTTTTTTATGACAGATACTTTTTTACTCGCCGTCGCACTGGTGTGCCTGATTGAAGGATTGGGGCCTTTGTTATTTCCTAAGCGATGGAAATGTTTGTTAAAACAGATATCTGAGACACCTGCGACTAGTATTCGACAGATCGGCCTTGGCTTAGTGACAGTTTCTATCGTCCTGCTCTATGTGATTAATCTTTGACCTTAACGCATAAAATAGGTATAAATTGCACCCCTTGACTGTCCGATTTCTGCTAGAATCGCTTTTTAACTGAGACGACGAAAGACAATGGGAAAGAACGTAGTGATCCTCGGCTCTCAATGGGGAGACGAAGGTAAGGGTAAAATCGTAGATTTACTCACCGATAAATCAAGCTATGTGGTGCGCTATCAAGGCGGTCACAACGCTGGGCATACCCTAGTTATTGACGGTGAAAAAACCGTCCTTCATTTAATCCCTTCTGGGGTGCTTCGCGATAACGTTACCTGCGTTATTGGTAACGGGGTCGTACTAGCTCCTGATGCGCTATTTAAAGAAATGGCCATGCTCGAAGAGCGTGGTGTTCCGGTAAAAGAGCGTTTAGTAATCAGTGAAGCTTGCCCACTTATTTTGCCCTACCATGTTGCCCTTGATATGGCACGTGAAAAAGCCCGCGGTAAAAAAGCCATTGGCACCACCGGGCGTGGTATTGGTCCTGCTTACGAAGATAAAGTGGCTCGCCGTGGTTTACGTGTGGGTGATTTATTCGATATGGAACAGTTTGCCATCAAGCTAAAAGAAGTGATGGAATACCATAACTTCCAGCTTAATCATTACTATGACGCGCCAAGCGTGAGTTATGAAGAAGTGCTTGAGCAAATGACTAAGATGGCACCAGTGCTTATTGCAATGGTAACCGATGTTACTGACTTGTTGGATCAGGCGCGTCGTCGTGGTGATTCGATTATGTTTGAAGGTGCCCAAGGTACGCTGCTAGACATCGATCATGGTACTTATCCTTACGTGACCTCTTCTAATACCACCGCTGGTGGAGTCGCAACAGGAAGCGGTTTTGGTCCACGTCATTTAGATTATGTACTTGGTATTACCAAGGCTTACACTACTCGCGTTGGTTCTGGCCCATTCCCGACAGAACTAGATGATGATATCGGTCAGCATTTAGGTGAAAAAGGTCATGAGTTTGGTGCCACCACTGGACGTAAGCGCCGTTGTGGTTGGTTAGATGCTGTGGCTATGCGTCGTGCGGTACAAATCAACAGCCTTTCTGGCTTATGTTTGACTAAACTTGATGTGTTAGACGGCCTTGAAGAGCTAAAAATTTGTACTGGGTACAAAATGCCTGATGGTAAAGTACTAAGCGTTCCTCCTATGGCTGCTGAAGGTTATGAAGTAGCTGAGCCGGTATATGAAAGTATGCCAGGTTGGTCGGAAAACACTTTTGGAGTGACCTCTCGCGAACAATTACCACAAGCTGCCTTAGATTACATTGCCCGTATCGAAGCCTTGTTAGAAGTGCCTGTTGATATTATCTCAACTGGACCTGATCGCGTAGAAACTATTATTTTGCGTCACCCATTTGCTTAGTCACTTAAATAAGCAAACAACGAAAAAGGCTGCCCATGGGCAGCCTTTTTGATTTTATGTAACCGATTTGCTTTATGCAACGCGGTCGGCAGCTATGTTGGCGAGACTGATTAAGGCTTGCTTGTATTCGCTATCTTCTAAGATGTCCAAAGCGAGGATCGCTTTTTGTGCTTCTTCAGCCGCTTTAGCTCGGCAATAATCTAAGGCTTTAGTCTTTTCTAATATCAGCAGAATATCGTCTAATTGGGCTCTAGAACCACCTTGTGTAATCGCTTCTGCAATAGTCGACTTATCTACTTCGTCAGCTTGTTGCATGGCGTAGATAAGCGGTAGAGTGGGTTTTCCTTCGGCAAGATCATCGCCGACACTTTTGCCCATTTCTTCTTGGTCGGCAACGTAATCAAGCACATCATCCATAATTTGAAACGCAGTGCCAAGGTATTTACCGTAGTCCTGCATTGCCTGCTCAATGCTCTGGTCTAATTCTCCAATTACTGCGGCTAAGCGAGTGGCCGCTTCAAACAGTTTGGCGGTTTTACAGTATATGACTTCAAAGTAACGCTGCTCGTCGGTGTCTGGGTCGTTACAGTTAATTAGCTGTAGTACTTCGCCTTCTGCAATCACGTTGGTGGCATCGGCAAGGATGTCCATGACTTTCAGGTTTTGCAGCTGGGTCATTAACTGAAAAGAGCGCGAATACAAAAAGTCGCCTACCAATACACTAGCCGCATTGCCGAAACGGGCGTTGGCAGTATCTTTCCCGCGGCGCAACTCAGATTCATCAACCACATCGTCATGAAGCAGAGTAGAGGTATGGATAAACTCGATGATGGCAGCCAGCTTAATATGTTGCTGTTGTTGATAACCAAGGGCGCGCGCTGCTAATACGGTAAGTAATGGACGGATCCTTTTCCCGCCGCTGTTTACAATATAAAAGGAAATTTGATTAATAAGAGCAACATCTGACTCGAGCTCTTTAAAGATGAGTTCGTTTACTGCTGCCATATCTTGTTCTGACAGCGTTTTTATTGCATCCAATTGCATAATTTATCTTTAGTACTTCGAAGTGAAGCTTCAATAGCTTATTTTGATAATTTGATGTTGCAATAATATCTCACTTTGGTGGTTTAAGCAGCTTTAGTAGCTGAAAATTCTTGGGCTTGAGTGAATTTTAAACTTTTTTGATTTTCCCCTTGCGGGAACTGATCTTTTTCCGTAGAATCCGCCGTCATTGTTGAGAATTATAGACACCTTGAAATATCAGGTGTACAGCGGAGTTTGAAAAAAATGTACGCGGTTATCCAAAGTGGTGGTAAACAGCACCGTGTGGCCGAAGGCCAAACACTTCGCCTTGAGAAACTAGACGTTGAAACTGGTGAAACAGTTGAATTTGACAACGTATTACTAGTTGCTAATGGCGAAGACGTTAAAGTAGGCGCACCTTACGTAGATGGTACCAAAGTAACAGCAGAAGTTGTTTCTCATGGTCGTGGCGATAAAGTTAAAATCGTTAAGTTCCGTCGTCGTAAACATTCACGTAAGCAACAGGGCCACCGTCAGTGGTTCACTGAAGTTCGCATTACAGGCATTAACGGTTAATCTAGAGGAATATACTCATGGCACATAAAAAGGCTGGTGGTAGTACTCGTAACGGTCGCGATTCGGAAAGTAAACGCTTAGGTGTTAAACGTTTCGGTGGCGAGTCTGTATTAGCGGGTAGCATTATTGTTCGTCAACGTGGAACTAAATTCCACGCGGGCACTAACGTTGGTATCGGTAAAGACCATACTCTTTTCGCAACTGCTGAAGGCAAAGTGAAATTTGAAGTTAAAGGTCCTAAAAACCGTAAGTTTGTTAGCATCGAAGCTGAATAAACATCCAATTTGTTATTCAAAAAGCCCCGCAATAGCGGGGCTTTTTTTTTCCAAGAAGCCACTATTTCGCTTACGAAATAGCCATGGTGCATTATAGTTAAGCGATAATGCTGGAGTAAAAAATGAAATTTGTAGATGAAGCGGTAATTAAAGTGGATGCTGGTGATGGTGGCAATGGCACCATTAGCTTTCGCCGTGAAAAATATGTTCCTCGTGGTGGCCCAGATGGTGGCGACGGCGGTGACGGTGGTAGCGTTTATTTAGTGGCCGATGAAAATCTAAATACCCTTATTGATTACCGTTTTGAACGTTTTCATAAAGCTGAGCGTGGAGAGAATGGGCAAGGCTCTAACTGTACAGGTAAACGCGGTGAAGATTTAGAGTTGCCGGTGCCAGTGGGAACACGCGCTAGGGATAAAGATACCGGTGAGCTCCTTGGCGATCTTACCCGGCATAAGCAGCGTTTATTGGTGGCCAAAGGTGGCTTTCATGGTTTAGGTAATACCCGTTTCAAGAGCAGTACTAACCGTGCTCCACGGCGTAAATCTAATGGCACGCCAGGTGAAGTTCGTAACTTGCAGCTGGAGTTATTGTTACTAGCTGACGTGGGGATGCTGGGTTTGCCAAATGCGGGTAAATCAACCTTTATTCGCAGCGTATCTGCCGCTAAACCCAAAGTTGCCGATTATCCTTTTACTACGCTTATCCCTAATTTGGGCGTGGTTAGGCAATCGGAGAATCGGGGTTTTGTTATCGCCGATATTCCAGGTTTGATTGAAGGTGCAGCAGATGGTGCCGGCCTTGGAGTTCGCTTCCTTAAGCACCTAGAGCGTTGCCGCGTATTACTGCATTTGGTGGATGTATTGCCAGCAGATGGCAGTGATCCGGTAGACAACGCCTTGACCATTATTAATGAGCTCGAACAATATAGTGAAAAGCTGTTTGAAAAGCCTCGCTGGTTGGTGTTCAACAAGGTCGATCTGGTATTAGAAGACGAAGCGGAAGAGATCCGTCAAAGAGTGATCGAGGCACTAGATTGGCAAGGCGAAGTGTTCTCTATTTCTGCTTTGGAAAATAACGGAACCAAAGAAATATGTAAGGCTATTGGCCAGTTCCTAGAAACTTTACCGGTGGTTGAAGAAGAGTTAGCCGAACGGGAGGAAGTTAAGTTTCAATGGGACGATTATCATCAGCAGCAAATTGAGCAAGCCGAGTATGAAGACTGGGACGATGATGATTGGGATGATGACGATGATCATGGTGTAGAGGTTATTTACCAGCCATAGTAAGCTATTCAATAGTTATTGTGTTACTCGGATAGTTAAACATGTTACGCTCGTTTAGGAAATTTTCGGGGCCTGTTCAGGCTCCGGTTCGTAATATAGACTTGGAGCAGCAAACTCGCATCTGTCGGGTTGTTGTATCGGCGGGTCGCATCATGCAACAGCATGGTGCAGAAAGTAAATTAATCGAAGAAACCTCTGTTCGTTTAGGGATAGCCTTAGGTTTAGATAGTGTAGAGCTGGCCATTACCGCTAACGCTTTGGTGCTTACTGGCTTAGCAAAAGGACGTTGTATTACTACTACCCGTCGAGTTTACGACCGAGGCATTAATATGCATATGGTGTGCGAAGTACAGCGCATTACTATCATGGCAGAGAAGCAGTTATTGGATGTGGATGAGGTGGTAAAGCGTTTAGAGCGCTTAAAGCCTTATAAGTACAATCGTTGGCATGTGGTATTTATGATTGGCCTATCATGTGCCTGTTTTAGCCACTTGTTTGGCGGGGATTGGACGGTATTTGCTATGACCTTCATCGCCTCTGCCGTTGCCATGTTTTTTCGCCAAGAAATGGCTCATCGCCACCATAACCCCATTCTTAATTTCGGTATGACAGCGTTTGTCGCTACCTCTATAGCGGGTCTTGCTGTGCGTTATGATTTGGGTAATCAGCCCCAAACGGTGATGGCCGCTTCGGTATTATTGTTAGTTCCCGGCTTCCCGCTGATTAACGCCGTGTCTGATATGGTGAAAGGCCACATCAGTATGGGGATTTCACGATGGTTTTTTGCCTCGCTATTAAGCTTAGGGGTATCCATGGGGATAGCTCTTTCTATGTGGGCAACAGGCGTAAGCGGGTGGTTGTAAGATGTTAGAGTTATTAGCGATATTAGTTGAAGACGCAATTTTTTCATCGGTGCCAGCGGTGGGCTTTGCGATGGTATTTAATGTGCCTTCGCGGGTATTACCGCTATGTGCCATTGGCGGTGCGTTTGCCCACTGTTTACGTACCCTGTGTATTCACTGGGGGGTTCCCTTAGAATGGGCGACTTTGGTGGCTTCAACCAGTGTAGGTCTAGTCGGTGTATATTGGTCGCGACGTTACTTGATTCCTCGACCGGTTTTCACTGTAGCTTCGATTATTCCGATGATTCCCGGCAGTTATGCTTTTAAAACCATGGTGGGAATAATTGGTTTATATAGCGGTGGTTTCAGCGAAGCTTTGCTGGCTACGGTGTTAGAGAATGGGTTACGAACCCTGTTTATTTTGATGGCGCTGAGCTTTGGTTTAGCGATACCCTCGGTAGTGATTTATCGCGGCCGGCCCATCGTCTGATTAATGATATAAGTAAGGTAGTAGAGTGAAAGTAGCGATGATTGCTGCAATGACCAAGCAGCGGGTAATAGGTAAAGATAATCAAATGCCTTGGCATTTACCTGCTGATTTGGCGCATTTTAAACGGGTCACCATGGGTAAACCAGTGATTATGGGGCGCCTAACATATCAATCGATCGGTCGAGCTTTGCCTGGGCGTTTAAACATCGTAATCAGTCGTGATACTAATTTAAGTATTGCTGGTGTAGAGGTGGTAAGCAGTATCGAAGCGGCTTTAGCACGAGTTAAAGATGAGGCTGAGGTCATGATTATTGGCGGGGCAAACATTTATCAACAATGTTTACCCTTGGCCGATTCACTGTACTTAACTTTCATTGATACCGAATTAGAAGGGGATGCTTATTTCCCTGATTATCTGCAACAAGCATCTTGGCAGACGCTACACAGCGAACGCCATCCTGCTGATGATAATAACCCCTATGATCTGGAGTTTGTTACCTTAGCTAGGGCTTCTTAATAGGCGTGTTTGTTTAGGCAAGCTTGCGTATACATGCGCTGGTCCTCCCAGCGCAGCATTGATAAATGGTTGCCCCAAACACAGCCAGTATCTAAACCCGACACTAAAGCATGTTTACTTTTACCCATTAGGGCGGCCCAGTGTCCAAAAACAATGTGGGTTTGCTTGAGGTGTTTACCGGGGATTTCAAACCATGGCTTTAAGTTAGGGTTGTTGTTTTTATTTGGTGGTAACTTTGATTCAAAATCTAAGCTGGCATCGGGAAAGCAATAACGCATTCGAGTGAATACGTTGATGATGCATCTTAGCCTATCATACCCCACCAGTTCGTCTGTCCAGTGGGCTGGTTCGTTACCGTACATATTCTGTAATAATTTCAGGTAGTTGTCGCCAGCTAGCTCAGCTTGTACCTCTTTAGCTAACTTTAAGGCTTTGCTGACTTTCCACTTGGGGTAAATGCCGGCATGCACCATCACCACGTCAAAGTCAGGGTGTTTCTTAATTAGTGGTTGCTGGCGCAACCAATCGAGCAGTTCGTCGCGATCCGGAGCATCCAACAGGGCTTGCAAATTATCGCGGCGTTTAGCGCGATGAATGCCATTGGCAACGGCCAGTAAGTGCAAGTCATGGTTACCGAGCACGATATGGGCTGAGCTTCCTAAGTCTTTCACAAAACGCAACGTTTCTAGTGATTTAGGCCCGCGCGCCACTAGGTCTCCAGCTAGCCACAGCTGATCTTTTTTTCGAGAAAACTTACATTGCTCGAGTAAGGCTTGCAGTTCGTCCAAACAGCCTTGGACGTCTCCAACGAAATAACTTGCCATTGGTTTTCTCTATTAATGAAGTTTGTTGGGCAAAGATAAGCGAAATGGCGGTATTTCAGCTTCAAACTCATTGCCAGACTGGTCGACCAAGGTGTAGCTTCCCTGCATCACTCCGACCTCGGTAGCGAGTACCGCACTGCTGGTATAGCTGAACGGCTTATCGGGTTTAAGCAGTGGCTGTTTGCCCACAACTCCGTCTCCTTTTACTTCGTTCACTTCGCCGTTGCCGTCGGTTATTAACCAATGGCGGCGCAATAGCTGTAACTCTTGATTACTGGTATTACGAATGGTGATGGTGTAATAAAAGGCATATTGTTGCTGCTCAGGAACAGAATGTTCAGGTAGAAAGCCAGTTTCTACCTGTATATCCAAAGCGTATTCTGGGCTATGAGTCATCGCTACTGGAGGCCTGCAATAGTTGTTCTTTATCTATGTAATTAGCAATATCACAAAATTGCTGAATAGTTAAATTTTCTGGACGTAGTGTAGGTTTTAGTCCAAGGGCTTCGAGGTGCTCAACGCTCAGTAGATTTCCTAAGGCATTGCGAATGGTTTTGCGGCGCTGGTTAAAGGCCTCTTTACATACGCGGTCTAAGGTAGCTAGCGAGTTGAGCGGATATAGAGTGCTCTCATAAGGCTCTAAACGAACCACTGCTGAGTCTACCTTTGGTGGCGGCATAAATGCTTCTGGCGGTACTTCTAATGCCGGATAAACGCGGCATTGAACTTGAGTCATTACACTAAGGCGTCCGTAGGCTTTGCTATCGGGACTCGCCGCCATACGATTAACCACTTCTTTTTGTAGCATGAAGTGCATATCGGATATGGCACTACTAAAGCTTAATAAATGGAAGATCAACGGTGTTGAAATATTGTAAGGCAGATTGCCAAAGACCCGCATTTTTTGCTGAGCCTGGCTTAGCTGCATAAAGTCAAACTTCAATGCGTCAATCTCGTGGATAGTGAGCTTATCGGCTAAGCGAGCATGTTCACGCAGGCGCTGGGCCAAATCGCGGTCTAACTCTACTACATGTAAATGCCCCGCAGCATTGGCAACAGGCTCGGTCAATGCGCCCAAGCCGGGGCCGATTTCAACCAAATTTTCCCCTTCCTGAGGGTAAATAGTGGCAACGATTTGGCTAATCACCGAATCATTGTTCAGGAAGTTTTGGCCAAACCGTTTACGGGCACGGTGCCCTTGATGAACTTGTTTATTCATGTTCTCGCTCTACCATATCGATGGCGTGTTCTAGGGCTGTGATCATACTTCCATGATCGGCTTCTCCAGTTCCCGCCAGCTCAAGCGCTGTTCCATGGTCAACTGAGGTTCTTATAAAGGGTAGACCAAGGGTAATGTTTACTGATTTGCCAAAACCCTTATATTTCAATACAGGTAAACCTTGGTCGTGATACATCGCTAACACGGCATCGGCTTCGGCGAGGTATTTATCTTGGAATACCGTATCGGCTGGAAGTGGGCCAATTAAATTCATGCCATGCTCTTCCCGCATTTGTTCCAGCAGTGGGATGATGATGTCTAATTCTTCACGGCCTAGGTGGCCATCTTCGCCCGCGTGAGGGTTGAGGCCACAAACGTAAATTTTGGGTTGTTTAATCGCGAACTTGCTTTGTAAGTCATGATGCAAGATGCTGATAATATTGTATAAACGTTCATGAGTAATTGCTTTGGCAACATAGGCTAAAGGTAAGTGAGTAGTTGCTAGGGCTACTCGTAAGCCTTCGGTGGCTAGCATCATCACTACATCTGAGCAGCCGGCTTGCTGAGCAAAAAATTCAGTATGCCCGCTAAATGATACCCCAGCTTTATTAATGATGCCTTTGTTGACTGGGCCGGTGACCACTGCAGCAAATTGCCCGTCCATATTGCCTTTACAAGCAAACTCCAGCGTTTTAAGTACGTAATGGCCGTTGGCTTCATCTAATTGCCCAGGCACGGCTGGCGCGCCCATGCTGATAGGTGCAATAGTGAGAGTGCCCGCCGCTTGGGGTTTAGCTGCTTGCTCGGGATTATAGTTAAGTAAGCGAATGTTAATCCCCAACAGTTTGGCGCGTTCTTCCAATAACTGGGGATCGGCAACCACTACCAGCTCCATCGGCCAAGCTTGCTGGCTAATTGCCAGCACTAAGTCTGGGCCAATGCCGGCGGGTTCGCCCGGGGTGAGCGCGATTCTAGAGCTTGGTTTACTCATGCGTCACCATCCAAGATTTCAACATAAGCTTCTTCGCGAAGCTCCTCTTGCCAAGCTTGCATCTCTTCACTGTATTTACGGTTAAATATCAATTGACGAGCACGGTTTTCGCTGGCTTGGTTGGTGGTATCGGTAGTGCGTTTGTCGAGCACTTCCAATAAATGCCAACCGAAAGTTGAACGGAATGGTTGGCTAATTTCACCCACCTCTAAGCGATTAACGGTATCTCTAAATGCCGGAACATAAGCGCTGGGATCAGACCAGCCTAGTTCGCCACCGCGTACCGCCGAGCCGGGATCTTCAGAGTACTGACGAGCGAGCTCAGCAAACGTGGCTTCACCTGAGATAAGCTGTTCACGAAATCCAGCCAACAAGCTTTGGGCTTTTTGATCGCTAAGAATAATCGAGGGCTTGATTAAGATATGGCGTGCATTAACTTCTAAGGTTTCTACCTTTTGTAGTCCTTCCGCATCTAACACCATCACAATATGTAAGCCGGTATCGGTGCGGATTGGCCCTAGCACTGAGTCTTTATTTTGGTTGGCAACTACGCCAGCAAATAGAGTAGGCATTTCTTCTAGGGTCATCCAGCCCCAATCTCCGCCTTCTAATGCCTTAGGGCCTTGAGAGTAAGTCATAGCCAGCTGATTGAAGTTTTCACCCTGCTTAAGCCGCTGCACAATTTGCTCGGCTTGTTGCTGGGCGGCCGCTTCATCATTACCGATGCGGATAAGGATATGGCCAACTTGATAACGCACAGTACCTTTATCTTGCTCTTCGATGAGTTTAATTAAAGCCTGAACTTCTTGCTCAGAGATGGATACTCGACGTTGCACTTGGCTGCGACCAACTTCACCGAGGATGATTTCGGTACGAATTTCATCTTGGAATTGTTGGTAGCTCACCCCTTGCTGTTCTAACTCGGCGAGAAACTCTTGGCGGGTCTTTTTGTCACCAGCGATGATGTTATCAATAGTGTTTTCTAACTGAGTATCGCTGATCTTGATACCTAAACGTTCGGCTAATTGAAGTTGTAAGCTTTCTTGAATCAAGCGGTCCATCACTTGCTGTTGTAATTCATCTTCAGGTGGAAGAGCTTGTCCCTCCTGTTTGGAAAGGCGAGTGACCTTTTTGATAAGTTTTTCTACTTGAGTCTGAGTGATGACATCGTTATTGACGATGGCAACCACCTTATCCAATAGCTGTTCTTGTGCCCGTACTAGCCCAGTGTTAAGCAGCAATATACTCAAACTAAGCAAAATTAATTTCTTCATTGTGTTCCTATCATTACGGCAAGCAAAACGCGGCTACTTTACCATATTTGTACTAAAGGTTTTAATGGTTGAGGTAAAAGGGGCGACCATATTTAAAGTTACCGCCTTCTAGCATTCGTTCACGGGCGCTGGGGTCGCTGCCACCAAGGCCCTTAATTTCAAAATCTAAGCGAACCGAAGTATCAAATTCTCCCACTCGATCGATATTGGAGTTGTCATCAATATAGGTGCTTTGTAAACCCCGTTGATAGGTCAATCGAATGCCCCAACAACAGGCGTTATATTGCACCCCTAAATAACTTTCAATGCTGCGGTCTAAAATCATATCGCGATAGTAGCTGCCCACAGCCGAAATGGTAGAGGTAATTGGCCAAGCCACTTTACTGCCGAGCTGGTTAACGTCACCTATCATGGTTTCATCGGCCAGCGAGTAACGGTAGTTCAATTGAATCAGCTTTTCGGTTTCGGGCCGCCACTCAAGGGCCGCATTGGCTTTGTTAAGGCGACCTTCACGGGTGTCAATTTGTAAACCGGTGTGGCCGTACCAATTTTCGCGAATGTTGGCATCAACTTCAAAAGCCAAGGCCGAGCTGGAGTTGCTAGAGAAATCACTGTTCGGCACTAGGGTGGTTTGGCTTGGTTCAAAATAGATGATTTGCCCTAGGCTTAAGCGCAGCGTTTCTAGGTTAGTCGGCGAAAGAAAGCGCGAGTGGATGCCTAAAGTAATTTGATTGGCATCCGCTATACGGTCTCTACCACTGTAGCGTTGGTCGCGAAATAACCCATAATAATCTTGCTGTAGGCTAGCAGTATCGTACAGTCCAATATCATCTTGGTTGGTATAGGGAATGTAGAGATACTTAATCACTGGTTCTAGAGTCTGGGTATAGTTATCGCCAAACCAACGGGTATTTCTATCAAAGTTAAGGCCGCCATGCAGACTTAGCTTGGGCAAGGTGCGACTTACCGAGGTGGCTAGGTAGCGGTAGTTAATGTCATTACCTTGATCTTGTCGGTAATAGGTATGCATTAGTGCCAAATCGGCTTGAAAAAAGCCAGCTGGCACTACGTAGGGGAGGCTTAAGCTCGGTTCAAGGTGTAAGCGTTGTGCGGTATAGAGGTTGGGGTCTCTGTGGTCAAAATTACTGAGCTCCGAACTGAAGCCCGCTTGCAAGTTATGCCAGTTAAGATCCCAATCTCCAACAAAGCTCAATTGTGGCAGCAGGGTATGAGGCTGTTCGGTATTCCCTAGAACCTGAAAATCTTGCACCAATACCTGACCATACCAATTTTTTGTATGGTAACCAGCACTGCCTGTTTGAATCAGTTGGTTTTCATTGAGTTTGCCAAGGTCATCGCCCAAGTCGTTGAAGTAGTTGTCGTCACTAATTTTGCTGTAGTCGCTGTTAAAGCGCCAATGGCGTCGGTACTGGCCTTGGTGCTCCCAGTGCAGCAAATAACGGTCGCGGTCTAATAAGTCGTCATTGGGCAGGTAGTCAGCGTTGATGAGACCGGTGTTTTGCCCTAGTAAGTAGCGGAACTCGTTTTGTAATTGCACGCCGCGACGGGTCATTAGGCGTGGTGTAATGGTGGCGTCGAAGTTAGGCGCAATATTCCAGTAATATGGCACTGAAATGTCCACCCCGTTTTTGGTAGACGTGGAAATGCTCGGAAATAAAAAGCCACTATGGCGTTGGTCACCAATTGGGTAAGAAAAATAGGGTAAGTACAATACCGGTACATCGAACAGCCTTACCGTAGCGTTTCTGGTGGTAGCCCATTCTTGTTCGGTATCAATATCGATTTTTTGCGCTCTAATTTCCCAGCTGATATCACCGGGAGGACAGGCGGTATAACTTGCATCCTCTAAGGAAACATTTTTTTGGTCATTGATGGTTAGGTTTTTGGCTTGGCCATGTCCCTGTTGTTCAAACAGCTGGTACTCGGCCGAATTAAGTTTCGCTTTGTTGTCTTTTAAGTTGGCGCTAAAGGTATCACTTTTAACGCTGACTAAATTGTCTTGAAATTCAATTTTACCGGTGGCTTCCAGTGTTTGCGCTTGCTCGTCTAAAACGGTGTTTTCAGCTTTTAATACACGGGGGCCTTGGGAAAATTCAACGTTGCCGTTAAAGCTGGCTCGTTCGCCTTGAGTGGCTTGAACTTGATCAGCCTTCACCACGTAAGGGGCATTGGGGTCAACGGGGCCACGGTCAAGACGTTCGGGGATGTGGGCTCGGCATTGAGGTATGGATAACGGTGTTTCTGCGTTAGCACCTAGGCTGGAAAGCAACAGCGCTAATCCTAGCGATGTTTGCAGGCACCGAGTAGTTACGAACATATAAATATGCACCATTCCCTGATATAAACAAATTCCAAGCGCGTGATATCAACGTTGTGCTTAATGAATTCTGTGGTTAAAGTTAGCCGCATATAATACTGGATTTATTGGTAAGCGGCTATTTAAAGGCTGTTTTTAGTATAAGAAATTATGAGTAAACTACAGCGTCAAGTCGCTTTACAGCAATGGCTGTCAAAAACCTTCAATATTGCTCCTCCTGATTTGCAAATGGTTAGTGGCGATGCCAGCTTTCGTCGTTATTTTCGTTTTCAACTTTCCGGGCGCTCGGCTATTGCCGTTGATGCGCCGCCAAGCACGGAAAAAAATCACCAGTTTGTTGCCTTAGCTGAAGCTCTAACCAAGCAAGGGCTTGCGGTGCCCACTGTTTATGCCGCTGATTTGAATGACGGTTTTTTATGCATTCAAGATCTCGGTTCAAGCTTATTAGAACAGCAATTAACCCAAAGCAATGCCACGCAACTGTATAGACAAGCCTTACAACTAATCGTTCAATTACAACAAACGCCAGTTCAGAGTTTGCCTGAGTTAGAACGTTTTGACGCGGCGTTTATTCAACGAGAGCTGGATATTTTTGCCGATTGGTTTGTTGGTCAAGAGTTAGCCTTACCCGATACGTGGCAACAGCAAGCCGATTGGTCTAGCTTGTGCCGTGAATTAAGCGAGGCGATTATGCAACAGCCCTATGTGGCGATGCATCGTGATTTTCACTGTCGTAATTTAATGCTTGAGCAACAGCGCCTGGTTATGATCGACTTTCAAGATATGGTTGAGGGGCCGATCTGTTACGACCTAGTGTCTTTGCTGCGAGATTGTTATGTGAGCTGGCCTGAGAGTTTGGTTCAGGACTTAAGTCTGGAGTATTTTCAACAGTTACCAGCTCCGTTGGCTCAATCTGTCAGTGAAGAGCAATGGCAACGTTGGTTTGATTTAACCGGCTTACAGCGCCACCTCAAGGCGATTGGCATTTTTTGTCGTTTGGATCATCGAGATGGTAAAGCGGCTTATCGGGCGGCCATTCCCCAAACTCTCAGTTATGCCTTGAAAGTGAGCGCCGCTTACCCAGAATTGAAGACATTTCATCAGTGGTTGGCTAGCGTGACGAAGGGGTTTAGCGATGAGCTGCATTAATACCGCGATGATTTTGGCGGCTGGGCGTGGTGAACGGATGCGCCCGCTGACCGACCATTGCCCTAAACCTTTATTAGAACTTGCTGGTAAGCCATTAATTGAATGGCATATTGATAAACTTCAGGCTGCCGGTATTCGGCGCATTGTGGTGAATACCGCTTATTTAGGCGAGCAGATTGAAGCTCGCGTGGGAAATGGGCAGCGCTGGGGGCTAGATATTTTATACAGCCGAGAAGTTGAGGCTTTAGAAACCGCCGGCGGGATCGTTCAGGCCTTAGACTTATTAGATGCTGAACAATTTTTAGTGCTTAATGGCGATGTGTGGACCGATTGGGATTATCGCCCGCTATGCCAGCGAAGTCTTGAGCAGCGTTTGGTGCATCTATATTTGGTGAGTAATCCTAGTCACCACCCGAAGGGCGATTTTGCTTTGCAAGGCCAATTGGTGGTCGATAAACCAGTCTTTACCTTCAGTGGTATCGCTCAGTATCACCAGTCATTTTTTGCCGGTTTAGCACCTGGTCGACGCGCCCTTGCGCCTTTGTTACGAGCGGCGATGCAACAGCAGCAGGTTAGCGGGCAGCTGCATCAGGGGCTATGGGTCGATGTTGGCACGCCGCAACGACTGCAACAATTAAATCAGAAATTAGTTAA